>NZ_JBQJIK010000125.1:0-15067 GCF_052078665.1 Inquilinus sp. CA228
ATCCTTCACCCCTGGCCGCAAGCTCGCTTCGCCGTCAAACACCCAAGGTAGGAGCCGTATGCCTTAATCGGGCACGTACGGATCTGTGCGGGGGGCGCCCAGCAATGGGCGTCCCTACCGCGATCCGAATTCGCCCATGGCAACTTGCCACGTGGAATGACGCAAAAATTGAACCAAGTTTCGGATGCGGAGATAGCATTATGAACACAAAAAATCAGAACGACCTTTCAAAATTTCTGGAGGCTATCGCAAAAGCTGTCGGAAAGGACGAAGGGCAGATATTTTACGAATTTATGAAGTTGATACATCCTAGTGCACCTCATGACCAGAAAAGAATCAATATTGGTGTTCTTTCAATCAGATCTTTGTTCATTGAAGCAAAATTTAATGACAAAATTCTTGCTTGCGGCACAGGATTCTTCGTCCATACAAGCGCAGGTACCTTACTATTTACAGCTAGACACAATTTGACTGGGAGGCATCACGCAACTGGAAAGCTCCTGTCAAAAACATGTGGGCAGCCGAATAAATTGACCGTCATATATCACACAAATAATGACAGTATGATTCATGTTGATATGCCTCTATATAATACAGAAGAAATTGATAGCGAAAATTTTTTGTGGATGGAGCATCCGATTCTAGGGGACCGCGCTGATGTGGCAGCGTTACGATTCCCACTTCCGTTGCCTTCTCCGGAATTTGCCTATGACATCAAACCTGTTTCAAGTATATATGCAGAAAAGGATAGCAAGAAAATCAATCTAAACAAGGGAAACTTCCCGCTAAGGGTATCGGTTCCAGATCGTGTTAGCGTTATTGGCTTTCCATTCGCGATACGCGATGCAGGAAGTCTGCCGGTATACGCTACCGGGTTTATCGCGACCGAAATGGAAGTGCCTTACTCTAATCTTCCAATGTTTCTAATAGATAGCCGCGCCAGGAGAGGTCAGTCTGGATCTCCTGTGGTGGCGATAGTCAATGCTGGCGCATCGGTGCCAATTGATAGCGCTGAATACAAGATGGCTGCATTTGAGGGGAGCGCTTCAAGGCTTCTGGGATTGTACAGCGGAAGAGTGAATGACGAATCCGATCTCGGGTTTGTTTGGAAGACATCTCTACTGCTGGAGATGGTTGAGGACTGTGAACAGCGCATGAGCAAGGAGGCTGGCAACGAGCCGCCGGAATTGCCGAATTACGGTGATACCGAATTACGGTGAATTGAAGTGCTTTTAGCGGGCTTCCGCCGGCGTCTGGTACCAACGCTGTCACCGAACTGCGGAATTCATGCACTGTCACCGAATTTGCCACCGAATTTGCCCGGAATTTGACCGGATCTGTGCGGGAATTACGGGAATTACGGTGACACTGCACTTTTGGACTGCACCCCTGGACTGAGACAGAAGAATTAGGGTGACAGGGGCGATCGGAGGGTGAATGCCCGACAAGCCCAGGACTCCCGCACGCAGTTTTCCGGCAAACGCATGCGGTCGTCTGGTTCGGCCCTGGCCCAACAAGCGGTCAGTAACCCCAGAAGGCCGGTACCCAACGATAGCCGTTGCCGTTGACCGCCACCCGGCAGGCGGACGGGAACGGCAGGTGAGTGGCCAAGAGCGGCTCGCCGGTCGCCGCCAGCTCCCGCAACAGACGGGCGCGGACGCGGACCGCCTCCTCGGGGTCGTGTTCGAAGCCGTTGTGCCACTCGAGGTGGTCGAACCCGTGCGGGAGCACGGCGTCGCCGACGAATGTCAGGCGGTCGCCGCCGGATGCCAGGCGGACCACGCTGTGCCCAGGGGTGTGGCCGCCTGTGCGCGTGACGACCACCCCCGGCGCCACCTCGGTGTCCGCCTCAAAAATCTGCAGCTTGCTGCCGTACTGGGCCAGGAACCGCTTGGCGGCCGACCGGATCATGTCCGCCACCGGCCCCGGCATGGCGGTGCGGGAGAAATCGGGCGCCTCCCAGAACTCGGCCTCGGCGGCCGACGCGTGGATCCGTATGTCCGGACGCAGCTGATCCTTCACCCCGTCGACGAGCAGCCCGCCAACGTGGTCGAAGTGCATATGGGTGAGCACCACGTCGGTCACGGACGCAAGATCGATGCCGGCGGCCTCCAGTCGCGAGGACCACCGCCCGGTTCGCGGGAAGTTCGGGGCCTCCATCCCCAGCCCGGAGTCGATGAGGATGGTCCGGCCGCCGCTGCGAACCACGACCTCGTTCAGCGCCCAATCCATCACCTCCGGCTGCAGCCTCTCGTGCAGCCAGGCCGACCGGACGGCCGGGTCGGCGTTGGTGGCCATCGTCTCGGCTGATATCGATATCACCCCATCGCTGACCACCATGACGTCGATCTCGCCGACCCGCAGCGCGTAGCGCGACGGAACCAGCTCGTCGTGCCCCGGTCCATCGGGGTGTGAGGCGTTGTCCAGGCTCATGTCTGTCTCCTGCTGACCGCCTTACAAGCGGCACCGACGACGCTACGGTGAGGCGTGTTTGCGGTCGATTGGGTCGAGGGAGAGGGCGAGCCATACCGGGGGATAGGTTCTGTCATTCAAGTTGCGGGGCGTCGAACAGCCGACGAACTCGTCGTGACCCGGCTCGCCGATCGGTGGCCGCTTCCCATCCTTCCCGGCCGGTTGGGCGGACCGAAGGGCCTACGGGGCTCGCCATGACGGGTTGAGGGTGGGCAGCAGCTTTATGTTCCCTATTTGTTCTTGACGTGACGGCACGTCGCGTGGCATAATTCAGGCACAGTCGAACAGTCGCGCCCGCCCGGCACTGCCGTGGCGGGCTTTTTCGTGGGAGGCCGGAATGGAGGAGGGTGTTATCGCATGGGCCGTGAAGGTCGATCCGAGCGAGCGGTCGTTCGCCCAGCGCTTCACGCGGCACGGCAATGGCGGCCTCGCCACCGTCGAGGCCGGCTATGCGGAGTCCTGTTGCCGCTCCCAATCGTCCCGCCTGCTGGCCAAGGCCGAGGTCGTGGTCGCCTGCCTGGAGGAGGTCGAGCTGGACCGGCGAAAGGGCATCCCGCTGCTTCCCGTCGTCAGGCGCAAGCTGACCGCCTCGATCGCGCGGGCCCGCAAGCGCGGCGGCGTCACCGCCGAATCCGCCGCCGCCATGCCCAATCTGGAGCAGGCGGCCGAGGAGTTCCGGCGCCACCACGGGTTCGATGAGAGGGAGGCCCGGGCCGCCCCCTCACCCGGAATCAATGGCGCGATCTCTCCCCCAGGAGAGGCGAAGGGTCGCGAGCCCGTGACCGCGCCGCGCCCTGTCCTGCCGCGCTGGAAGCTGCCGCGAACCTTCCTTCGCCTGAAGAAGCGGTCGCGCTACAAGGCGCTGCATGGCGGGCGGGGGTCGGGCAAGTCGCATCTGTTCGCCGAGCTCTTGGTGCGGCGCTGCGTCCAGGAGGCGCCGGTGCGGGCGGTGTGCATCCGCGAGGTGCAGCGCTCGCTCGACCAGTCGGTCAAGCGGCTGCTCGAGGACAAGATCCAGACGCTGGGCGTCGGCGCCGAGTTCACCGTCCAGGCCGACCGCATCCTGGGACCCGAGGGCGGCCGGATCATCTTCCAGGGCATGCAGAACCACACCGCCGAGAGCATCAAGTCGCTGGAGGGCTACGACATCGCCTGGGTCGAGGAGGCCCAGTCGCTGTCGAAGCGCAGCCTCGAGCTGCTGCGCCCGACCATCCGCAAACAGGGGTCGGAGCTGTGGTTCTCGTGGAACCCGACCCGGCCGGACGACCCGGTCGATGCGCTGTTCCGCGCCGGGACGCCGCCGCCGCGGACCACGCGGATCGAGGCCAACTATCCCAAGAACCCGCGGTTCCCGAAGGTGCTGAAGGCCGAGATGGAATGGGACCGCGAGCGCGACCCGGACAAGTACCAGCATGTCTGGCTCGGCGGCTATCTGCGGGTCAGCGAGGCGCGGGTGTTCAAGAACTGGCGGGTGGAGGCGTTCGAGACCCCGGCCGATGCCCGCTTCCTGTTCGGCGCCGACTGGGGCTTCGCCCGCGACCCGACGGTGCTGGTGCGCTGCTACCGGGCCGGGCGGACGCTGTTCGTCGACCACGAGGCCTATCAGGTGGGCTGCGAGATCGACCGCACGCCGGCGCTGTTCGACACCGTGCCGGAGGCGCGGCGCTGGGCGATCATCGCCGACGGCGCCCGGCCGGAGACCATCAGCTACATGCAGCGCAACGGCTTCCCGCGGATGCGGTCGGCGCTGAAGGGGGCCGGGTCGGTCAAGGAAGGCGTCGAGTTCCTGAAGAGCTGCGACATCCTGGTGCATCCGCGCTGCCGGCACCTGGTCGACGAGCTGGCGCTGTATTCCTACCGCACCGACCCGAAGACCGGCGAGATCCTGGCCGAGCTGGAGGATCGCGAGAACCACGCCATCGACGCCCTGCGCTATGCCCTGGAAGGGCAGCGGGCCGGCAGCACCTACGATACCAGCATGCGCTGGGTGGGGTCGGCGGGACGGCGATGACGGGGGAGGGGCCGGCACGCGGATGCGCGCGAATGGGCGGTCTTTCCAGACAGGACCTCGTCATCCTCGCGGGGAGCGGGGATCTCGTCACCTTCGCACCGGCAGGAGAGTCCCGCTTTCGCGGCAATGACGACAAAGGGATGGGCCCGCCCAATCCCGTCTCTGACTGGGATCATCCCGTTCCGGACCGGTCCCGCAATTCCGATCTGATCAGGAACAATCCGATTTCATTGCGGTTTATTGCCTGCGGGAAAGCGGCATCTTGCGAAATGTCCAACAAATCCGTGTGGGGGGAAGCGCAATGGCCGATATCAGCGGCACGAACGGCAATGATTTCATTCACCGCGCCGACGACGGCACGCCGACACCGCCCGGCTACACCGAGATCGAAGGAACCGGTGACGATCCGGATACGGTCAATGCCCTGGGCGGCGACGACATCGTGTTCGCCAGCGTCGGCGCCGACACGATCAACGGCGGCGACGGCAACGATTCCCTGTCCGGGCAGGAGCAGAGCGACATCATCCACGGCGATGCCGGCAACGACACGGTGATCGGTGGAAGTGCTGCCGACCAGGTGTTCGGCGACGCCGGGGCCGACACGCTTTACGGCGATTTCGAGTTCGTCAGCGGAACGGCGAGCGCCGACACGGTCTCGGGCGGCGACGGTGACGACCGGATCTATGGCGGCGGCCTGACCGACACGCTCAGCGGCGGCAACGACAACGACGCCTTCCTGATCCGGGCGGTGAACGAGATCGACGGCCGGGCGGAATCGATGGATGGCGGCGCCGGGACCGACCGGCTCGAATTCGAAGGCGCCGGCGGCACGGTCAATCTTGCCGGCGCGATCTTCACCAGCGTCGAAGGGCTGGTCCTGAACGGACAGACCGCCACGTTGACGGCGGCCCAGATCGGCGCGTTCCTCACCATCACCGGCTCGGCCGCGGTGGACCAGATCATCCTGGCCGCGGCGGGAACGGTCGACCTGTCGAACGCCACCGTCTCCGGCATCAATGCCTTCATCGGATCGTCGGGCGACGACATTCTGGATTTCCTCGGCGTGGCCGCGGGCCAGCGGCTGGAAGGCGGGGGCGGCGTCGACCATGTGCTGGGCGGCTCCGGCGCGGACACGCTGGTCGGCGGTGCCGGCGACGACATGCTGCGCGGCCGTGCCGGAGCCGACATCCTGGACGGCGGCGACGGCTCGGATTTCGCCAATTTCCAGCAGTCCGGCGCCGCGGTGACGGTCGACCTCCTGGCCGGCAGCGGATCCGGGGGCGATGCCCAGGGGGATCAGCTCAGCAACATCGAGAACCTGTACGGATCAAGCCATGACGATCAGCTGACGGGCAACAATGACCGCAACATCATCGGCGGCGAGCTCGGCGACGACACGCTGGCGGGGAATGGCGGCAACGACTCGCTCTCGGGCGAAGGAGGGGACGACAGCCTCGACGGCGGCGACGGCAACGACCGGCTGGTCGGGGGCGACGGCATCGACACCGCCGATGGCGGGACCGGCGACGATTCCGCCGATGCGGGCGCCGGCAACGACATCGTCTCGGGCGAGGCCGGCAACGATAACCTCTATGGCGGCGCCGGCGACGATCGGCTCGACGGCGGCGACGGCAACGATATCCTCGAGGGAGCGGCCGGGGCCGATGCGCTGACCGGCGGCGCCGGCATCGACACGGCGGCCTACAGCGGTTCGGCCGAGGCGGTGACCATCAGCCTGCAGGCCGGCACCGGCACCTTCGGCGACGCCGAGGGCGATACGCTGACCGGGGTCGAGCAGGTGATCGGCTCGGCCTTCGCCGACAATCTCGGCGGCGACGCCGGCAACAACCCCCTCTGGGGCGGCGCCGGAAACGACGTGATCGCCGGCGCGGCCGGGGCCGACACGCTGAAGGGCGGCGCCGGCAACGACATCTTCGTCTACAGCAATATCGCCGAGAGCACCGTGGCCGCGTCGGGCAAGGACACGATCACGGACTTCACGACCGGCGACCGCATCGACCTCTCCGGCATCGATGCCGACGGCAACGAGGCCAATGGCGACACCGCCTTCAGCTTCGGCTCCGGCGGCTTCACCGGCACGGCGGGCGAGCTGCGGGTGGTGGATTTCGGCGACGGCCGCCAGGGCGTCTATCTCGAAACCACCGGCGACAAGACGCAGGATGCGATCATCACCGTGTACTCCGACCACGCGCTGACCGCGGCGGATTTCGTCATGTGAGGCGGCGGACGCGCACAGCACCCTCCCCCTGCCGCCCCAATCCCGGCCTCGCTTGTCGATCGGACAGACTTCCTGTCATCATCCCGGCAACGAAAACACATAATCAGGGGGAGACGATGAAGCTTCATGTCCTGGCGCTGGGCCTGATCACGGCCGGCCTGTTGGCCTCCGGCGGAGCCGAAGCCCAGACCAATGTCAAGGTCGGGGTGATGAACGACCGCTCCGGCGTCTATGCCGACATCACCGGCGAGGGCTCGGTGGTGGCAGCGCGGATGGCGGTGGAGGATTACGCCGCGGTCGACCAGGGGGTGACGGTCGAGATCGTCGCGGCCGACCACCAGAACAAGCCCGATATCGGCTCGAACATCGCCCGGCAATGGTACGACCAGGACGGCGTTGACGCGATCCTCGACACGCCGACCTCCTCGGTCGCCTTCGCGGTCAGCCAGATCACCCGCGACAAGAACAAGGTCTTCCTCAATTCCGGCGCCGGCACCTCGGACCTGACCGGCGTGCAATGCTCGCCCAACACAGTGCACTGGACCTACGACACCTGGGCCCTGGCCCATGGCACCGCCAGCGCGCTGATCGCGCAGGGCGACAACACCTGGTTCTTCATCACCGCCGACTACGCCTTCGGCCATGCGCTGGAGCGCGACGCCAGCGCCCAGGTCAAGGCCCAGGGCGGCACCGTCGCCGGCTCGGTCCGCCACCCGTTCCCGGGGCAGGACTTCGCCTCCTTCCTGCTGCAGGCCCAGGCCTCGGGCGCCAAGGTGGTGGCCTTCGCCAATGCCGGCGGCGACACCATCAACGCGATCAAGCAGGCGTCGGAGTTCGGCCTGCAGGCCGGCGGGCAGAAGCTGGCCGGCCTCCTGACCACGATCCGCGACGTCAAGACGCTGGGCCTGCCGGCGGCGCAGGGGCTGCTGCTGACCGAGGCCTTCTACTGGGACATGAACGACGGCACCCGCGCCTTCTCCAAGCGCTTCGCCGAGCGCATGGGCGGCAATCCGCCCAGCATGATCCAGGCCGGCGTCTATGCCGCGCTGACCCATTATCTGAAGGCGGTCTCCGCCACCAAGGGCAAGGACCCGGCGGCGGTGCTGGCCTGGATGAAGGCCAACCCCAGCGACGACCCGCTGTTCGGCCAGGGCCGGATCCGCGCCGACGGCCGCCACATCCACCCGATGTACCTGTTCCAGGTCAAGGCGCCGGCCGAGTCCAAGGGCGACTGGGACCTGTACTCGCTACGCGCCACCATCCCGGCCGACCAGGCCTTCCGCCCCGAGGCCGATGGCGGCTGCCCGCTGGTCAAGGGCTGAGAGGGGTGACGGAGGCGATCCAACGCGTCGGCGTCATCGGCGCCGGCACCATCGGCGCCAGCTGGGCGGCGTGTTTCCTGTCGCGCGGGCTCGAGGTCACGGTCAGCGACCCGGCGCCGGATGCCGCCGACCGGGTCGCGCGCATGATCGACGGCGCCTGGCCGGTGCTGACCGAGTTGGGCCTGGCGCCGGGGGCGGATCCCGCCCGCTGGCGCTTCGTCGCGGATCCGGCCGAGGCGGCGGCCGGATCCGACTTCGTGCAGGAGAACGCGCCCGAGCGCGACGCGGTGAAGACCGGGCTGCTGGCCCGGATCGACGCGGTGCTGCCGCCGGAGGTGGTGATCGCCACCAGCACCTCCGGCCTCAAGGTCAGCGAGATCTCGCGCCTCTGCCGCCATCCGCAGCGGGTGGTCACCGGCCATCCCTTCAACCCGCCGCATCTGGTGCCGCTGGTCGAGGTGGTCGGCGGGCGGTTCGCCAGCCGCGCCGCGGTGGAGACGGCGATGGCGTTCTACCGCCGCATCGGCAAGCACCCGATCGAGATCGCCCGGGAGGTGCCCGGCCATCTCGCCAACCGGCTGCAGGCGGCGCTGCTGCGCGAGGCGATCCATCTGGTGGCCGAGGGCGTGGCCAGCGTCGCCGATGTCGACGCCGCGATCACCGAGGGGCCGGGGCTGCGCTGGGCGCTGATGGGGCCGCACGCCACCTTCCATTTGGCCGGCGGCGAGGGCGGCATGGCCCATGCGCTCGACCACCTGATGCCGGCGATGCAGGGCTGGTGGCGCGACCTCGGCACGCCGGAGATGACCGATGCCGTCCGCGCCGCGCTGGTCGAGGGCGTGGCGCAGGAGACCGGCGGCCGGTCGACGGCGGAGCTGGCGCAGGCTCGCGACGCCGCCCTGGTCCGGCTGCTGCAGGCGCGCCGGGACGGGTGAATCTTGCCCGGAGAGCAATGTTTCGATTGCTGGACGGCGAGGCCGGCCGCGATGCTCCGCTTCGCTTCAGTCGAGGATCCCTTTGATGATCGTCAGCCCCACCGGCCTGGCCGGCCTTGCCCTGATCGCGCTCGGCATGGTCTGCACCCCCGGGCCGAACATGATCTACCTGCTGTCGCGCTCGATCCTGCAGGGCCGTCTGGCCGGGGTGATCTCGCTGGCCGGCGTGGTGCTCGGCTTCCTGTGCTACATGCTGGCGACCGCGCTCGGCCTCACCGCCCTGATGCTGGCCGTGCCGCTGGCCTATGAGGCGGTGAAATGGGCCGGCGCGCTGTACCTGCTGTGGATGGCCTGGACCTCGGTGCGCCCCGGGGCCGGCTCGGCGCTGCAGCCGCGGCGCGACCTCAAGGTCGACCGCCCGGGCAAGCTGTTCGCCATGGGCTTACTGACCAGCCTGCTGAACCCGAAGATCGCGATCTTCTACGTCTCGCTGCTGCCGCAGTTCATCGACCCCGATCGCGGCCGGGTGCTGGCGCAGAGCGTGGTGCTGGGCGCGACCCAGGTGGCGATCAGCTTCACCGTCAACCTGCTGATCGTGCTGGCCGCCGGCGGCATCGCCGCCTGGTTCGCGGCGCGGCCGACCTGGCTGCAGGTGCAGCGCTGGGTGATGGGCGGCCTGCTGGCCGGCTTCGCCGTGCGCCTCGCCTTCGACAAGCGCCCGGTCTGAGCCGGAGGGCGACACCGGCGCCGCCGCCGCTATACTGCGGCCCGACCGGACAGACGGATCCCGCTTCAGCATGGCGACCCGCCCCGACACCGGCGACGGCCCGCCGGCCGCGACCCTACGGATTGCCACCGGCTCGATGATGGCGGTCGGGTCGATGCTGTCGGTGCAGTTCGGCTACGCCCTGGCCGCGCCGACCATGGCGGTCTTCGGCCCGCTGGGCACCAACTGGCTGCGGCTGGCCTGGGCGGCGGCGCTGCTGGCGCTGATCGTCCGGCCGCGGCTTCTGTCCTACGACCGGCGGCAATGGACCGCCGCGGTGCTGCTGGGCCTGGCGAGCGGCGTCATGACGCTGTGCTATTTCCAGGCGGTGGCGCGGATCCCTCTGGGGCTGGCAACGGCGATCAACTTCCTGGGCCCGCTCGGCGTCGCCGCCTTCGGTCTGCGCCGGGCGCGGCAGGCGGTCTGGCCGGTGCTGGCGCTGGTGGGCGTGGTGCTGCTGGTGCATGACGGCACCGACTGGGCGGTCGACCCCGTCGGCGCCGGCTTCGCCCTCGCCGCCGCCTGCGGCTGGGCCGCCTACATCGTCCTGACCAAGCGGGTCGGCGAGGCCTTTCCGGGGATGGAGGGGCTGTCGATGTCCCTGATCGTGGCGGCGCTGGTGGCGACACCCTGGGGCCTGGCCGAAAGCGGCGGCGCCATCCCGCCGCCGGTCCTGGCGGTCACCGCCGGGCTGGCGGTGCTGATGCTGCTGCCCTATGTGCTGGAGATGATGGCGCTGCGCCGCATGCCGGTGCGGCCCTTCGGCATCCTGATGAGCGCGGAGCCAGCGATCGGCACGCTGATCGGCTTTGCCGTGCTGAGCCAGTCGCTGAGCCTCGCCCAACTGGCCGGCATCGCCCTGGTCACGATCGCCAGCCTGGGCGCCGTGGCGGGGAAATAGGGCGGGGGCCGATGTCCTTGGACCGTGGGCAACTCAGACCGTGATGAAGCCTTCAGTCCATTGATCCTTGTCCAGGGGGTATGGGCAGATCTCGAAGCCGTAAGGATAGTCCCGGAAGCCAGGTTGGTCGGCGACCCGCTCGATCGCCGCCCGGGCGGCGGCTTCCGTCCGATACACACCGATCAGCTTGTCGTCGTCGTGGTCGTTCAGCTCGTGCGTGTGCCAGACGAGATACACCTTGTCCACGGAGGGGCTCCCACTCAGACATGACCCGCCCAGGCCGGTTTCAGCATCGGGTACAGGGCGCGGAAGCGCTCGACCTTCTGGGCGTAGCGCTCGGCCAGCGCCGCGTCCGGCTCGACCACGCGCGCGGTCTGCGGCCGGATGCAGACGGCTTCCGGCGCCTCGCCGGTGGTGGCCAGGCGGCCCAGGCGGGCGGCGCCGAAGGCGGGGCCCAGCTCGCCGCCCGCCGGGTAGTGCAGCGGCCGGTTCAGCGCCGCCGCCAGGATCCGGCCCCAGAACGGGGACCGGGCGCCGCCGCCGATCACCGACACCTCGCCGATCGCGGTGCCCGCCGCGGTCAGCGCCGCCTGGCCGTCGGCGAAGGCGAAGGCCACGCCCTCCAGCAGGGCGCGGACCAGCTGCGGCCGGCCGGTCGCATGGGTCAGGCCGAGGAAGACGCCGGTCGCGGTCGGGTCGTTGTGCGGCGTGCGCTCGCCGGAGAGATAGGGCAGGAACAAGAGGTCGCCGATGTCCGGATCGGCCGCCTCGGCCTCGGCCAACAGCTCCGGCTCGGTGCCGCCCAAGAGCCGGGCCAGCCAGGACAGGGCCGAGGCGGCGCTCAGGATCACCGACATGCGATGCCAGGTGCCCGGCAGGCAGTGGCAGAAGGCGTGCACGGCCTGGGCCGGGTTGGGGGCGAAGCCGGCATCGGCGACGAACAGCACGCCGGAGGTGCCGAGCGACAGGAAGGCGTCGCCCGGGCGGATCACCCCGACCCCGGCGGCCCCGGCCGCGTTGTCGCCGGCCCCGCCGGCCACCACCGCGTCGGCCGGCACGCCCCAGGCGGCGGCAACCTCGGGCCGCAGCGTGCCGGTCGGCCGGCTGCCCTCGAACAGCTCCGGCATGGCCGAGAGCTTCAGGCCGGTGGCCGCCAGCATCGCCTCGGACCAGCGCCGGGCGCCGACATCGAGCCACAGCGTGCCGGCGGCGTCCGACATCTCGGAGGCCGCGGCGCCGGTCATGCGCAGGCGCAGATAGTCCTTCGGCAGCAGCACCCGGCGGGTGCGGGCGAAGGCGTCGGGCTCATGCGCCGCCACCCACAGCAGCTTCGGCGCGGTGAAGCCGGGCATGGCCAGGTTGCCGGTGATGGCGCGAGAGCGAGGCTCGCGCCGCTCCAGCTCGGCGCATTCGGCGGCGGCGCGGCCGTCATTCCATAGGATCGCCGGGCGAATCGGCCGGTCGGCCTGATCCAGCAGGGTGGCGCCGTGCATCTGGCCGGACAGGCCGATGCCGCGGACGCCGGACAGGGCCTGGGCGTGCCGGGCCTTGAGCGCGACCACGGCCTGGTCGGTGGCGCGCCACCACTCCTCGGGGTCCTGCTCGCTCCACAGCGGGTGCGGGCGGGAGACGGAGAGCGGCACCGCCTCCTGGTCGACCACGCGCTGGTCGCCATCGACCAGCACCACCTTGACCCCCGAGGTCCCGAGATCGATGCCGAGAAACATGCGTATCCTCCCGAATCCGGGGCCCAGGCTACGGAACCCTCTGGCCGGAGACAATGCGCGGGCTTATTCCAGGGGCATCATGGATGCGCGCGCCCTCTGGATCCTCAAGCCGGGCCAGGCCCGGATCGGCACCGAGACCCTGCCCGAGCCGGGGCCTGGCGAGGTGCGGGTCCGCGCCCGCTTCGGCGCCCTCAGCCGCGGCACCGAGGCGCTGGTGTTCCAGGGCAAGGTGCCGACCAGCCAGCACCAGGCGATGCGGGCGCCGTTCCAGGCCGGCGTGTTCCCCGGGCCGGTGAAGTACGGCTACATCAATGTCGGCACGGTCGAGGCCGGGCCGGAGGCGTTGCTGGGCCGCGACGTGTTCTGCCTGTTCCCGCACCAGACCGCCTATGTCGTGCCGGCGGCGGCGGTGACGCCGCTGCCCGAGGGCCTGCCGCCGGAGCGGGCGGTGCTGGCCGCGAACATGGAGACGGCGCTGAACGTGGTCTGGGACTCGGCGGCGCGGCCGGGCGACCGGATCGCCGTGGTCGGCGCCGGCGTGGTCGGCTGCCTGGTCGCCCGGCTGGCCGGGCGGATCCCGGGCTGCACGGTGACGCTGGTCGACACCGATTCCGGTCGGGCGGCGATCGCCGCGGCGCTCGGGGTCGGCTTCGCCGCGCCGCAGGAGGCGCCGGGCGACCAGGACCTGGTGATCCACGCCAGCGGCAGCCCCAGGGGGGCGGCGACCGCGCTCGGCCTCGCCGGGGTCGAGGCCACGGTGGTCGAGGCCAGCTGGTACGGCGACACGCCGGTGCTGCTGCCGCTCGGCGAGGCCTTCCACTCCCGGCGCCTGACCCTGCGTTCCTCCCAGGTCGGGATGGTGGCGACGGCGCAGCGGCCGCGCTGGGACTATCCCCGGCGCATGGCAAAGGCGCTGGACCTGCTGCTCGACCCGGCGCTGGACGTGCTGTTCAGCGGCGATTGCGACTTCGACGAATTGCCCGAGGTGCTGGCCCGGCTGGCGGCCGACCCCGCCGGCGCCTTGTGCCAGCGCATCCGCTACCCGGAGAAATGAGCATGTACACGGTCTCGGTCCGCGATCATTTCATGATCGCCCACAGCTTCCGCGGCGCGGTGTTCGGCCCGGCGCAGAAGCTGCACGGCGCCACCTATGTCGTCGACTTGGCCTTCCGCCGGGCGGAGCTGGACGAGGACGGCATCGTCGTCGACATCGGCCTGGCCTCGACCGCGCTGAAGACGGTGATGGACGAGCTGAACTACCGCAACCTGGACGAGGAAGCGGCCTTCGCCGGATGGAACACCACGACCGAGGTGCTGGCCCGCACCATCTTCGACCGCATCGCCGCGCGGATCGCGGCCGGCGAGCTGGGGCCGGGGGCGGCGGCGATCGAGAGCCTGGCCGTGACCCTGCACGAATCGCATGTCGCCTGGGCCTCCTATGAGGGCCGGCTGGCGCGATGAGCGAGCCGGTTGCCTTCCTGCTGCCGGGCGACCCGGAGTCGCGCACCGGCGGCTATATCTACGACAAGCGCATCGTCGAGGGGCTGCGTGGCCTCGGCCGGCGGGTGACGCTGCACCGGCTGGGGGATGGCTTTCCCTTTCCGGATGAGACCGAGGCCGCCGAAGCCGCCGCGGTGCTGCAGGCCCTGCCGGACGGGACGCTGACCGTGATCGACGGGCTGGCCTTCAGCGTGCTGCCGCGGCAGATGGCGGCCGAGGCGTCGCGGCTGCGGCTGGTGGCCCTGATCCACCACCCCTTGGCCTTCGAGAACGGGCTGAGCCCCGCGCAGCGCCGGGCGCTGGAGGCCAGTGAGCGGCAGGCGCTGGCGGCGGCGCGGCGGGTGATCGTCACCAGCCCCGGCACCGCCCGCGACCTGCACGGCTACGGCGTCGCGGCCGGGCGCATCGGCGCGGTGCTGCCCGGCACCGACCCGACCCCGCCGGCCCAGGGCTCGGGCGAGGCGGCGCCGGTGTTGCTCTGCGTCGCCACGCTGACGCCGCGCAAGGGCTATCTCGACCTCGTCGCCGCGCTGGAACGCCTCGCCGGGCTGCCCTGGCGGCTGGACTGCGCCGGCAGCCTGGAGCGCGATGCCGAGCACGCCCGGGCGGTGCTGGCGGCGGTGGAGCGCGCCGGCCTGTCCGGCCGCATCCGCTTCCTCGGCGAGATCGACGAGCCGACGCTGCTGCAGCATTACGACCGGTCCGACCTGTTCGTGCTGCCGTCGCATCACGAGGGCTACGGCATGGCCCTGGCCGAGGCCTCGGCGCGCGGCCTGCCGATCGTCAGCACCACCGGTGGCGCGATCCCGGACACGGTGCCGCCCGATGCGGGCATCCTGGTGCCGCCGGGCGATGTCGACGCGCTGACGGACGCGCTGCGCCGCCTGCTGACCGATCCGGGGGCGCGGCTGCGGCTGCGCGAGGCCGGTCTGGCGGCGCGCGCCCGGCTGCCCGGCTGGCCGGCCCAGGCGGCCGCCTTCGCGCATGAGCTGGATTTGGCGAGTTCGCCGCCGTCAGCGTAGGTTGGGTTCGCACAAGCGAACCCAACATCGCGCAGATCGAGCCAGTGTTGGGTTCGCCAACGCGAACCCAACCTACGGTGTGCCGAGCATGATCGACAGCTTGGAGGTGGAAGTCCTCTGTCCAGCCTGATGGCGGTGAAGGACTAGCGAAGCGCAAGGGCGTCGCCGTGAG
>NZ_JBQJIK010000126.1:0-14694 GCF_052078665.1 Inquilinus sp. CA228
CGACAAGCGCTGCCCGGGATCATCCAGGAGTCCCGCCGACCCGGAATGACGCTCGACATCATTCCATCGGCGCCAGACCCCTCCCCCTACCCCCTCCCGCAAGGGGAGGGGGAGGATAGAAGGCATGGCCGATCCAAATGGGCGAATTCCGAAAATGGTCATGCTCCGGCGGCCGGCAGGGTCGGATAGCGGGCGATGTCGAGGCTGGCGGCCTGGGCGGTCGCGGCCAGGCTGCGCCAGACCTCGTCGCTCAGGGGCACGCCGCCGGCGATGCGCTCGGCGCGGCGGCGCGCCTCGGGCTCGCCGGGCAGCAGCACCTCGCCGCCGGCCTCCGCCGGGCGGCAGGCCTTGAAATAGTCGATGTAGCGCGTGGTCTCGGCCGCCAGATCCTCGACCGAGCCGAACTGGCCAGGCGCCATGTAGATCGACAGCATGCCGTTGCAGAACCGGCGCGGCCCCGGCCCGGCGCAGCCCGACCCGGTCAGGGCGCCGGCCACCAGCTCGCAGATCAGGGCCAGGCCCGACCCCTTGTGCTCGCCGAAGGCGCGGATGGCGCCGAGGCCGTTCTGGGCGTTGCGCGCCTTGCCGGCGACCGGCGGGCCGTACAGCGTGTCGGGGTTCTGGCTCAGCGTGCCGTCCGGCTCGATCAGTGCGCCCTCGGGCAGGGGCTTGCCGCCATTGGCCGCCACCAGCACCTTGCCCTCGGCCACCAGCGAGGTGGCGAAGTCCAGCACCACCGGCGCCCGGCCGGGCACCAGGAAGCCGGCGGCGAAGGGGGCGGTGGAGAAGCGCCGCTCGACCCCGCCGAAGGGCGCCACCAGCTCGCTGCCGGCGACATTGACGAAGTGCAGCGAGCACAGGCCGGCCTGCGCCGCCATCTCCGCCCATTCGCCGATGCGGCCGAGATGGCCGGCATGGCGCAGCCCGACCACGGCGACGCCGCCCGTGAGCGCCTTGGCGATGCCGAGCTGCACCGCCTGCGGCCCGACCGTCTGGCCGAAGCCGTAGCCGCCATCGACCAGGGCGAAGGCGGGGGTGTCGGTGACGATCTCGGCGGTGACGTCGCGCCGCACCTCGTCGGCGGCGAGCATGGCGACATAGCGCGGCACGCGGATGACGCCGTGGCTGTCATGCCCGGTCAGGTTGGCGGCGACGAGATAGCGGGCGATGCGCTCGCTCTCGGCGGCGCTGCAGCCCTGGGCGGCGAAGATGTCCCCGACCAGCTGGGTCAGGGTGTCGTGGCGGATCAGCATCGTGGGTCCCATCGGTTCATTTGATGCCTGTCGTCGCGATGCCTTCGATCAGCCGGCGCTGAAACACGAAGAACAGGACGAACAGGGGGACCAGCGACAGCAGCGACATCGCCAGCATCGGGCCCCAGGCCGAGACGCCGGTCGAGGCCATGAACAGCCGCAGCCCCTGCGGCACCGTATAGGAGGCCATGTCGGTCAGGTAGACCAGCGGCGTCAGGAAATCCTCATAGGTCCAGATGAAGGAGAACACCGCGGTGGTGACCAGGGCCGGGGTCAGCAGCGGCAGGATGATCGAGCGGTAGATCCGGAACGGCCCGGCGCCGTCGATCGCCGCGGCCTCGTCCAGCTCGCGCGGGATGCCGCGGATGAACTGCACCATCAGGAAGACGAAGAAGGCGTCGGCCGCCAGGAACTTCGGCACCACCAGCGGCAGGATCGTGTTCACCCAGCCCAGGCTGTGGAACAGGATGTATTGCGGGATCAGCGTCGCGTGCAGCGGCAGCATGATGGTGGCCAGCATCAGCGCGAACAGGGTGCGCTTGAACCGGAAGTTCAGCCGGGCGAAGGCGTAGGCGACCAGGCTGCAGGCCATGACGTTGCCGATCACGGCCAGGGCCGAGATCAGGAAGGAGTTGCCGAAGAACACGCTGAAGGGCAGGGCGGCGCCGCGCCAGCCATCGGCGTAGTTCTGCAGCCGCAGCTTCGAGGGCCACAGCCCGGGGTCGGAGAAGATCAGGGTCGACGGCTTGACCGAGCTGCTGGCCAGCCACAGCAGCGGGTAGATCATCACCACGGCGCCGGCGATCAGCGCCAGGTGGATCAGGATCCGCTTCGGCCGGACATCGGCCATCCAGAAGGGCAGGGGCTGGGAGCCGGCGCGCATGCGGCCGCTGTCCTGCGCCGGGGCCGTCATCGCCCGTCCCCGTAATGCACCCAGAAGCGGGCCGACAGGAAGGCCACGGCGGTGGCCGTGGCGATGATGCCGACCAGGATCCAGGCCATGGCCGAGGCGTAGCCCATCTGGAAGTTGGTGAAGCCCTGCTCGTAGAGATAGAGGGTGTAGAACAGCGTCGAATCCGCCGGCCCGCCGGTGCCGTTGCTGATGATGAAGGACGGGGTGAAGGCCTGGAACGCGCCGATCATCTGCATCACGAAGTTGAAGAAGATGATCGGCGTCAGCAGCGGCAGGGTGATGCGCAGGAACTTGGTGACCGGCCCGGCGCCGTCGACCGCGGCGGCGTCGTACAGGTCCTGCGGGATCTGCTTCAGCCCGGCCAGGAAGATGATCATCGGCGACCCGAACTGCCACACCGCCAGGCTGACCAGGGTGTAGAGGGCGGTGTCCGGGTTCGAGATCCAGCTCGGCCCGTCGATGCCGAACCACAGCAGCACGTGGTTGATCAGCCCGTCATAGCTGAAGATCTGCCGCCACATGATGGCGACGGCGACGCTGCCGCCCAGCAGCGAGGGCAGGTAGTACAGGCCGCGATAGATTCCGAGGAACGCGATGCCGCGGTTCAGCATCACCGCCACGGCCAGGGCGAAGGCCAGCTTCAGCGGCACCGACAGGAACACGTAGCTGAAGGTGACCTTGACCGCCTGGAGGTAGCGCGGGTCCTCGAACAGCAGCCGCTGGTAATTGTGCAGCCCGGCCCAGACCGGCGGGTTGAACAGGTCGTAGCTGGTGAAGGACAGGTACAGCGACGCCAGGATCGGCCCCAGCGTCAGGCACAGGGCGCCGACGATCCACGGCGCCAGGAACAGGAAGGCGGCGCCGTTCTGCTCCGCCGTGCTGCCGACGCCCCGCCTCCTCACAGCCGGGCCTTCGCTTCGCCGATGAACTGGTCGGCGGCCTCCTGCGGCTTCATCTTGCCGAACGCCACCGCCTCGTTGGCCCGGCGCAGCATGTTCGACATCCCGGTCACGCCTGGATAGCGCGGCGCCGCCGGGTTCTGCTGCAAGAGGTCGATATAGGCGATGATCTTGCGGTCGGAGTCGGTGCCCTCCTTCGCCAGCGCCGCCCGGCCGGCCCTGGACGCCGGCACCACGCCGCTGCCGCGGTAGTACAGCTCGACGCCGGCCGGGTCGAAATGCATGAAGCGGATGATGTCGATGATCCGGTCCTTGTGCGGCGACTTGATCCACAGCCCGGTGGAGTTGCCGGCATAGGTGTAGTGGTGCTGGGCCAGCGTGCCGCCCTGGAAGCCGTTCGGCAGCATGTGCAGCGCCAGCGGGTCCTCGGTCAGCGCCTGCAGCCCGGCGAAGTTGTCGGTCAGCGACGGGAACATCGCGGTGCGGCCGGAGATCAGGCCGGTCAGGGCCGGGTCGTCGCCGGTCGCCAGCGCCTGCACCTCGCCGGGCGGGACGCCGCCGGCATCGCGCAGCCGGCCCCAATAGGCGAACCATTCGGCCATGTCCTCGCGGGCGAAGCCGAATTGCCGCTCCGGCGTGAACATCGACTTGCCCCGGCCGCGCAGGAAGACGTCGCAGGGGATGTAGTTCGCCCCCGCATCCTCCAGCCCCCAGAAGCGCGGGCCCTTGGCCTTGGTGATCGCGACCGCGGTCTCGGCCATCTGCTCCCAGGTCCACATCTGGTCGGGCAGGGGGACGCCGGTCTCCTCGAACACCGACGGCTTCAGCGTGATCGCCGGGGCGATGCAGTCGTTCGGGATGGCGTAGAGCTGGCCGCCCAGCGTGCCGGCCTTGATCGCCCCGTCGACATAGTCCGACAGGTCGAGCGGCTTCGGGATGTAGCCGTTCAGCGGCGCCAGCACGCCGCGCCGGGCGTATTCGCCCAGCAGGTCGACATTGACGCTGAACATGTCGGGGGCGTTGCCGCCCGCGGCCTCGGTCGCCAGCTTGTCGGTGAAGGCGCCGAAACTGGTGAATTCCGGGACGATCTCGACCCCCGGATTGCGGTCGCTATAGGCCTTCAGTGTCGCCAGCGTCTGCTTCAGCTGCTCCTGCGACTCGACATAGCCGCCGAAGCGGATGCGGGCCGTGGCCTGGGCGAAGGCGCGAGGTGTGAGGCCGGCAAGGGCCAGTCCTCCCATCAGCCCGGCCCCGTGCCGCAGCGCGTCGCGTCGATTGAGTGTCCTGGACATGTCGGGTCCTCCCCCATGGGCGGTGGTGCGCTTGCCGCGCCCTTCACCATGACCGGCTGATTGGTGCTCGGTTGGTGCAACGTAACACCAACATCGCCGAACGAGTCAACACAGAGGATTTTCGCAGCTCCTGCCTGCTTTCTTGATCGGCCATTTGACAGCGACGCCGAGCCGGCGCTATTCGTGATAAAACGTTGTACTGACGGATGGACCGGGGGATCGTGGCGAGCATTCTAGACGTGGCGCGGGCAGCGAACGTCTCGGCCAGCACGGTGTCGAACGTGCTGAACGGCCGGCATGGGCGCATGCAGGCCGAGACCAAGGCGCGGGTGCTGCGGGCGATCGAGCAGCTCGGCTACACCCCGAACGCGCTGGCCCAGCAGTTCAAATCCGGCCGCAACCGCACCATCGGGCTGATCGTGCCGTCGGTCGCCAACCCGTTCTGGGGCGCGCTGGCGCACAAGGTCGAGCGCGCGGCCACCGCGCTGGGCTACAAGGTGCTGTTCTGCAACGCCGAGCGCGACCCGCAGCTCGAGGCCCGCTATGCCGAGACGCTGCTGTCCTCCGGCGTGCGCGGGGTGATCTTCAGCTCGTCGCCGCTGTCCTTCGACCACATCGCCCATCTGACCCGCCGCGGCCTGGTGGTCGCCGCCTTCGACCGCAGGGGCCACGGGGCGGAGGATGTGGTGGCCTGCAGCGTCAGCGTCGACAACGAGCTCGGCGCCCGGCTGGCCGGCCAGCACCTGGTCGGCCTCGGCCACCGCCGCATCGGCTTCCTGTCGGGCCCGATCAGGACCTCCAGCCGCGTCGGCCGGCTCGACGGGCTGCGGGCGGCGATGGCCAAGGCGGGGCTGACGCTCGACCCGGACCTGGTCTGGCAGGGCGCCGGCATCGGCGGCTACGGCGACACCGAGGGGCCGGAGCTCGGCCGCATCGGCATCCGCGAGCTGCTCAGCCGCGACGCCCCGCCGACCGCCGTGGTCGCGGTGAACGACATGTACGCGATGGGCGCCTACGCCGGCGCTCGCGACCTCGGTGCCGCGATCCCCGGCGACATCTCGATCGTCGGCTTCGACGACATCGACCTGGCCGCCGTGGTGCATCCGGCGCTGACCACGGTGCGCCAGCCCCTGGCGCCGATGGCGGAGGCCGCGGTCGGGGCATTGATCCGGGTGCTCGAGGGCACCGATGAGGGGCAGGAGGCGCATGTCAGCGCCATGCCCCAGCTGATCGTGCGGGCCTCGACGGCACCGCCGTCGCACGGCTCGCAGCCGAAACAAGGAGTGTGACGATGGCGGGTGTGCTTTCCGGCCGGACGATCCTGGTCGCCGGCGCCAGCAGCGGCATGGGCCGGGCGACGGCGCTGGCCGCCGCGGGGGAGGGAGGCTCGTTGCTCCTCCTCGGCCGCGACCGGGCGCGGCTGGATGCGGTGGCGGCCGAAGTGCGGGAGATCGCGCCGGACCGGCCGGCGGTGGCGATCGCTGTGGACGCCGCCGATGCGGCGGCGCTGGACGCGGCGCTGGCGCCGCATGCCGGGGCGATCGACATCGTGGTCAACTCGGTCGGCAACAACATCGCCCGCCGGGCCTTCGGCGAGCTGACGCCGGACAGCTGGGCCGGCATGGTCGACGCCAACCTCACCGTCGCCTTCAACCTGACCCGCGCCGTGCTGCCCGGCATGCGCGGCCGCGGCCAGGGCCTCATCATCCACATCGCCTCGGTCGCCGCGCGCAAGCCCGACCGCTCCGGCGCCGCCTACCAGGCGACCAAGGCCGGGGTGATGGCGCTGTCGCATGCGGTGATGGAGGAGGAGCGCGAGAACGGCCTGCGCCTGACCGTGATCCTGCCCGGCATGACCGACACGCCGCTGCTCGACAAGCGGCCGGTGCCGGTGCCGGCGGAGGCGCGCCGGGCGGCGTTGCAGCCGGAGGATGTCGCCGCCGCCTGCCTGTTCGTCATGGCGCTGCCGCCGCGCGCCCATGTCGCCGAGATCATGCTGCAGCCGAGCCGGAGCTGACCGGCCCCCATCAGAGGACGTGAAGATGTCGACAGGATCCAAGCCGGTGGTGACGCTGCTGCTGACGCCGGAGATGCGGGCGCAGATGATCCCGCCCGCGGCGGAGGAGGCGCTGGCCGCCGCCGCCACGGTGCGGGCGCCGGGGCCGGGGCCGGGCGAGCTGACCGCGGAGACCCTTCCCCGGCTGCTCGACGGCGCCGTCGCGGCGCTGACCGGCTGGGGCACGCCGCCGATCGGCGACGAGGTGCTGGCGGCCCGGCCGGGGCTGGTTCTGGTCGCCCATTCCGCCGGCAGCGTCCGCCGCCTGGTGCCTGCCACGGCGATCGAGAGCGGCCGCCTCCAGGTCTCCCACGCCGCGGTCAACATCGCGGAATCGGTGGCCGAGTTCGTGATCGCCCAGACCCTGTCGATCCTGCGCGAGCCGCACAAGCACGATGCCGGGATGAAGGCCGGCGAAGGCTGGCTCGACCTGCGCCAGCGCCATCTCGGCCGGCTCTTGGGCGCGCAGACGGTCGGCATCGTCGGCGCCGGCTATGTCGGCCGGCTGGTGATCGGGCTGTTCCGGGCCTTCGGCTGCCGCCTGCTGGTCTCCGACCCGTATCTGACGGCGGAGAAGGCGGCCGAGCTCGGGGTCGAGCGCGCCAGCCTCGACGCGCTGCTGGCCGGCTGCGACATCGTCTCGCTGCACGCCCCGGCGCTGGCGGAGACGCGGCACATGATCGACGCGGCCCAGCTGGCGCGGCTGCGCGACGGCTGCCTGTTCATCAACACCGCCCGCCCGTCGCTGGTCGACGAGGCGGCGCTGCTCGCCGCGCTGCGCACCGGCCGCTTCACCGCCGCGCTCGACGTCTTCGACCAGGAGCCGCTGCCGGCCGACAGCCCGTTCCGGACCCTGCCGAACGTCGTGCTGTCGCCGCACGCCGCCGGCCACAGCGCGGATTCGCACAAGCGCCAGGGCGCGACCACGGTCGACGAGATCCGCCGCTTCCTGGCCGGCGAACCCCTGCGCCACCGGGTGACGCCGGCGATGCTCGCCACGATGGCTTGAGAGAGGAACCCAATCATGAGCTTCCAGGACAAGGTCGTGCTCGTCACCGGCGGCGCCTCGGGCATCGGCGCCGCCGCCACCCGCGCCTTCGCCAAGGAAGGCGCCAGGGTCGCCTTCACTTACGCCACCAGCCGCGACGAGGCGGCGGCGCTGTCGGCCGAACTGGGCGCCAAGGCCCTGGCGCTGCCGGCCGACCTGACCCGGCCGGAGGCGGTGACCGAAATCTTCGCCCGCACCGAGCGCGAGTTCGGGCCGCTCGACGTGCTGTTCGCCAATGCCGGCGGCCTGCTGCAGCGCAGCCGCTGCGTCGACACGTCCCTGGAGCTGTGGAGCCGAGCGATCGCGGTCAACCTGACCAGCACCTTCCTGTGCTGCCAGGCGGCGCTGCGGTCGATGGAGCCGCGCCGCAGCGGCGCCATCGTCACCATGGCGTCGCTGGCCGCCTTCGACGGCGGCGGCCCCGGCGCCTCGCATTACGCCGCCACCAAGGGGGCGGTCGCCACCTTCACCCGCAGCCTGGCCAAGGAGGTCGGGCCGCTCGGCATCCGGGTGAACGGCGTCGCGCCGGGGCTGATCGGCACCCGCTTCCACGACGTCTTCAACACGCCGCAGGGCCGCGCCGCGGTGGTCGAGCGCACGCCGTTGCGCCGCGAGGGCACGCCCGAGGACGTGGCCGAGGCGGTGCTCTATCTGGCCTCGGACCGCGCCTCCTTCCTGGCCGGCGAGATCATCCAGATCAACGGCGGCAACGGCTTCTGACGGTCCCGGCGGGGTTCGCCCCGCCTACGACCTAGGACCAAGGCCGATGCTTCTTGCTTGACCCGGCGACTCCCGCGGCGTTCAATTCCACACTTGCCGCCGAGACAAGGATGTCGCCGATGCGCACGGTCCTGGTCGCTGACGATCACCCGATGTTCCGTGAGGCACTCGTCGGCACCCTGAAATCGCTCGACGATCAGGTCGACGTGCTCGAGAGCGGCACCTTCGGCGAGGCGGTGGAGCGCATCGCCTCGGTGATGGACATCGACCTGATCCTGCTCGACCTCCGCATGCCGGGGATGAACGGGGTCAAGGGCGTGCGCTCGCTGCGCACCCGCCGGCCGGACGTGCCGGTGGCGGTGATCTCGGCCCTGGCCGACAGCTTCGTGATGCGCGAATGCTTCGACGCCGGCGCCGTCGGCTACATCCCGAAGTCGCTGTCGCGCGACGCCATCGTCTCCGCCATCTCCACCATCCTCGACGGCGGCAGCTTCACCCCGTCGGAAGGGCTCGACGTGATCGGGCCGGGCGAGCTGGAGGAGGACGAGCCGCTGGACGAGGCGGTGCGCTGCCGGTTCGAACTCTTGACCAACCAGCAGCGCAAGGTGCTGGAGCTGATGGCCGAGGGCCTGCTGAACAAGCAGATCGCCTACGCCATCGACGTCCAGATCACCACCGTCAAGGCGCATGTCTCCAGCCTGCTGCAGAAGCTCGGCGTCTCCAGCCGCACCCAGGCGGTGATCCTGTTCCAGAAGTATCGCCGCGCTCTCTGAGGCCAGGCTTGGTCCGGGCGCATGGCCTATCCGGGACGAAGGCTTCCCTTCGCCGTTCAGCATGGCCGACCCGGCGAGGCTCCGCCGCCCCGTGTCGTCCGTCTCTCGGACAACCGTATCATCCTCGGCGGCGCCGCTGCGTCCGGGGTGCCCTCGGAGATCCCGTTTTCCGGCGAGGGGCCGGCCTGGGAAAACGAGGATCTGTTCGCGACGATGGCGGCGTTGAATGCGCAGGGCCTACCGTTCCAGTATCAGCCCAAGGAATGGGATGCCCCGGATGCCCTGATGGCCTGGTGGCAGGAGACGGGCAGGCTCACCGTCAGCTTCAGGGCGATGTCCTGGCTGGCGCCGGACCGATGGCTGATCACCACGATCGAGCCGCCGGTCATCGGCGTGTTCGGCTGGACGGGCCCGAAGCCGTTCGGCCATTGAGCCGGACCCGCCCGCAGCCTACCGAAGCCTTACACGCTGATTGCCCTGTGCTCGACGTAATGTCCGATCCCTTCGGCGCCGAACTCGCGGCCGAGGCGCCTGGTGGCCCTGGACAAAGGATACTCATAGGGCGCAGCCGGGATGAATCTTTCGTAAGTGATAAGGATTAAATTCCTCAATTTGAGACTCCCGGCGGCGCGAATCGGTAGGGCAGGGCTCTGTTTGGGTCATAGGTTTAATTTCTTGTAAACCTCGGAGTCGGCAACGTTCAGTTACAAATCTCGTCTGCGTGGTTGCATTCGGAATTGATATGACAAATGTCTGCAATCATTTGGCGCAATCTTCTCGAAATTCAGAGTATAATTGTTGCGAGGTTGATCGTGCTGTCGAAATCCGGAGCCCACGAGCATCCCGTCATCATTCCCGTCATTGACGCGATCGCACAGGCAGCGATCGCGCGGGGTGCCGATCGAAGGCCGGGCCAAGCCTCGGGCTCAACCGGGGCGGAAGGCGGCCCGGCTCCGCTGCGGCTGGCCGGGACCGTCCCGTCCGATGGTCCGGCCGAGCACGGCGACGAGTCCGCCGGCCGGCCCGCGACCGAGCCGATGGCCGACCCCCGGTCCGCGGCGGAGCGGGGGGAGGGCAATGCGGTTTCTTGGACGGTCGACATCGTCCTGGCCTATCTCGCCCGCAATTCGGTGGACAGTCAGGCGCTGCCGAAGCTGATCGCCGATCTGCACGGTGTGCTGGAGCAGATCTCGACGTCCGACAGGGGGCCGGAGCGGCCGCCGGAGACCGGTCGCCGTCCCGCGGTCCCCGTCGGCCTGTCGGTCATGCCCGACTACATCATCTGCCTGGAGGACGGCCGGCGGTTCCGGTCGATGAAGCGGTACATCAAGGCGGCGTACAACCTGACGCCGGACGAATACCGCGACCGCTGGGGGCTGCCGGCGAGCTATCCGATGACCGCGCCCGGCTATACCGAGATGTGCTCGGCCCGCGCCAAGGCCCGGAAGCTGGGGCGGCGCCCTGCCAGGTGACGGCTCACCGCCGCGCCGATGCAATGAGCGCGCGCAGCCGGGCCGGCTTGATCGGCTTGGTCAGCAGGCTGACCCCGGATAGCGCCTGCACCATCGACTGCACCTCCGGGCTGCGGTCGGCGGTGATCACCGCGGCCGGGATCTCCTCGTCCAGGGCGTGGCGCAAGGCGATGATCAGCTCGGTGCCGCGTTGCCCGGCGTCGAGGTGGTAGTCGGCCAGGACGATGTCCGGCCGGAAGCCCTCCTCCGCCCCGATCCGCGCCTCCGCCCCGGCCCGGCCGGCCGCGGCGGCGACCCGGCAGCCCCAGCTGCGCAGCAGCCGGGTCATGCCGTCCAGGATGGCGGGATCGTTGTCGACCACCCGCACCCGCACCCGATCGACCGCGCCCGGCATCACGGCCGCCGCGACCGGCCGCGGCGGCGCGCAGAGCTGCGCCGGGTCGGTCAGCGGCAGCACCACCGAGAAGGCCGAGCCGCGGCCGACGGTCGAGCGCACCTTGATCTCGGTGCCGAGCAGCCGGCTGATCCGGCGCACGATCGACAGGCCCAGGCCATAGCCCTTCTGCCCGGCCTCGGCCTTGCCCTCCGGCCCGTCCAGCCGGCGGAACTCCTCGAAGATCTCGTCCAGCCGCTCCTGCGGGATGCCGATGCCGGTGTCGATCACCTGCAGCTCGACCTTGCCGCCGCGGCGGCGGGCGCCGAACAGGATCCGCCCGGCAGGGGTATAGCGCACGGCGTTGGTCAGGAAGTTCTGCAGCAGGCGGCGCAGCAGCTGCGGGTCGGAGCAGACGGTCAGCGAGCAGGGCAGCAGGGTGAAGCCCAGCCCCTTGCGCTGGGCCAGCGGCGCGATCTCGTCGTGCAGCGCCTCCATCAGCGGCGGCAGCGCCACGCTCTGCAGGTTGGCGCCGACCCGGCCGGCGTCGAGCTTGGAGATGTCGAGCAGGATGTTCAGCAGCTCCTCGACGTTCTCCAGCGCATGGTCGATCTTGCCCAGCAGGGCCTCGCCCTCGGCCGGCAGGGTGGTATCCTCCAGCGTGGCGACGAACAGCCGGGCGGCGTTCAGCGGTTGCAGCAGGTCGTGGCTGGCATCGGCCAGGAATTTGGTCTTGCTGACATTGGCCCGCTCCGCCTCGGTCTTGGCGACGCGCAGCTCGCGGGCGATGCGGCGGCGCTTCTCCACCTCCGCCGACAGCGCCTCGTTCAGCCGGGACAGGGTGGCGGTTCGCTCATGCACCCGCCGCTCCAGCTCCTCGTTGGCCGCCTCCAGGATGCGCTCGGCCCGCCGGCGCTCGGTGATGTCCTGGATCAGGGTGAAGAAGCCGACCACCTCGTCGCGATGGCTGCGGTGCGGCACATAGGTGGCGAAGCCGAACCGGGTCTCGTCGCCGGCCCCCGGCAGCGGCAGGTCGAAGGTGACGGTGGCGCCGGCCAGCGCCCGCTCGATGAAGGGCTGGCGTGGACGGTATTCGGCCTCGCCCAGCACGGCGCGCAGCGTCTGGCCCAGGATCGGCGTGCCGTTCGGCGCATAGGCGGCGCGGTAGGCGCGGTTGACGAAGCGGTAGCGCTGGTCGCGGTCGACATAGGAGATCATGGTCGGCACCGCATTGGCGAACAGCCGGATCCGCTGCTCGCTGTCCAAGAGGGCCTCCTCGGCCATCTTGCGCTCGGTGATCTCGACATAGGAGGTGACGAAGCCGCCATCCGGCATCGGGTCGCCCTTGACCTCGAACCAGCGGCCGTTCAGCGCCACCTCGGCCGGCGGGCCCGAACCTCGGGTTACGCCGCGGGCCGAGCCGGGGCCGATCGGCGCGGCGGTGCCCAGCGCCGGGGCGCCGCGGGCGTCGTTGAACTCCTGGAACCGGCGGTAGGAGGCGCCGGCGCGGCGCAGCTCGGCCGGCAGCTCCAGCAGCTCGCCGTAGCGCCGGTTGGCGGTCACCAGATGCTGGTCGCGGTCGAACACGGCGACGCCGATCGACATGCTCTCCAGCGTCGCCTGCAGATGGGCCGAGCGCTCGGCCAGCGCCTTCTCGCGCTCCTGCCGCTCGGCGTCCTTGACGTCGGTGATGTCGGTGTAGATCGAGGCGATGCCGCCCTCGGTCGACCGCCGGTCGTTGACCTGGACCCAGCGCCCGTCGGCCAGGGCATAGACCCAGCGCTGGGCGCCGCCGTCGCGGGTCGAGGCCCGCTGCAGCCGGCGCTCGGCCATCCAGGCCTCCGGCGTCATCCCGTCCGACTGGATGATGCCGGCGTCGAGGCCGAGATGGATCAGCGCGCCGAGCGACAGGCCGGGCCGGATGCTGTCGGTCAGCCGCGGCCAGAAGTCGAGGAAGCGGCGGTTGAACAGCACCAGCCGGTCGTCCGGGTCGAAGATGGCGAAGCCTTCGGAGATGCTGTCGATCGCGTCCTGCAGCCGGTTCTGCGCCGTGCGGCTGGTGACGATCGCCTCGCTGAGCTCGAGGTTCGACTGCTCGACCGCCTTCAGCGCGTGCTCCAGCTCGCGCGTCCGGTCGCGCACCTTCTGGTCCAGGAGGATTGCGGTCTGGAACAGCTGATAGGCGTTGCCCTGCATGTCGAGGCTGTGCTCGACCCGCTGCATCAGGGCCCGGTTGATCTCCGACAGCTTGGCGATGTGGCGCCGCAGCTCGGCCTCCTGGCCGACCTCCGTCCGATCCTGCTGCGCGACCTCCCGCCCCATGGCTCAGCCCGGCCCGAAGGCGATCCCGGTGAAGGTCTGGCTGACATGCATCATGCCGAACTGCTCGCCATAGGTGTTGAAGCCGACGACATTGTTCTGGGCCATGATCTTCGAGGCCTCGGTCAGCATCTGGCGCTGTTCCATCTCGACATAGCGCAGCACGCAGTCGAAGCCGATCACGGCGTCGATGCTGCCCAATTCCGCGCGCAACTCGTCGAACAGCGAGGACAGATTCGCGACCAGATCGCCGCTCTTTGCGACGCTCAGGATGATTCCCTCGTCGATGGCGCAGAAGAAATGCAGGCAGCCGGCCTCGTCGACCCGCTGGATGGCGCGGACATAGTGGCGGCCGCCGGCCTTGACCACCAGCGGGTGCGAGGCGAAGACCAGCGGCGTCAGCTCGGCCGGCTCCAGCCCGATCAGCCGGGCGTATTCCTCGGCCGCCGGTTCGGCGTTGATCTCCATCACCACCCGCCGCGCCGGGTCGGCCCGGGTCACCACCATCTTCTGGTCCAGCGCCTGGAAATGCTGCCGCTCGAACACCCGGAACGCCAGGTCGGTCGACACCAGCACCAGCAGTGAAGCGCTCGACAGCACCTTGCCGTCGAGGAAGATCGCGGTCTCGCGGAACGCCAGGTTGTCCCCGGCCGAGCCGCCGACCAGCGGGATCTCGCCGAGGGCATCGCCCAGCGCGCTGACGATGATCTCCTCATGCATCGACAGCCCGTCATTGATCAGCAGCGCGAAGCTGCGCGACGGGTCGAAGCGGTGCTGGTAGTGGGCCTCATGCTCGGCCAGCAGCGTCTTGGCGACGGCGGCGCCGTCGGCGATCTCGAAGCTCATCGGCTCGATCAGCAGGACCGAGGTCGCGAAATGCTCGGCGGACAGGCTCAGGCCGGTGATGGTGCCCTGGCGGTAGCCGGCCGGGGTGATTTCGCCGGCGGTGGTGCAGCCCAGCACCCGCACCTGTGGCGCGCGCCGGCCGATCTCGGCCAGCACCGCCGGCAGGTCGTAGGTGGGCGAGCAGAACAGCAGGACCATCTCCATCCGGTCCTGGGCGATCGCCGCCAGCAGTTCCTCGACCGCGTCCTCCGTCGACGCCTTCATGCTCATTCCCCGACGGATGCCGCTTGGGCTGACGACGGCCGTCCTCTCCTTGGCTTCGCTGGCTTGGGACATCACTTCCTCCCGAGAAGCTTATCGGGCCCCTCTGGCGGGGACCACTGATCCAAGGTCCAATTATTGGGCCGGTTCTCGCTTGTGCCAAAGTCCTATTCCGGCCGGTGTTTCTTTGCCGGTACCGTTTTCCCGAGGTTCCGGCGCCGGTTCGAACGGCCGTGGCGCGACCCGGGCACGCGTCCGCACGGACGGCGCGACAGACATGGAGGAAGCCGATGAAGACGCGTGCCGCCGTAGCCGTGGCTGCTGGTAAGCCTCTGGAGATCATGGAGGTGGACCTGGAGGGTCCGAAGTTCGGCGAGGTGCTGGTCGAGATCAAGGCGACCGGGATCTGCCACACCGACGAGTTCACGCTGTCGGGGGCGGATCCGGAAGGGCTGTTCCCGTCGATCCT
>NZ_JBQJIK010000127.1:0-14682 GCF_052078665.1 Inquilinus sp. CA228
CGGCGCGGTGGCGGTGCGATTCCAGCGCCACCAGCCGCAGCAGGTCCTCGGCCGGATAGGTCAGGTAGGCACCCTCGGTCGGCGCCATCCCGTCCGGCACCAGCCACAGCCGGGCCAGCCCCATGACATGGTCGATGCGGATGCCGCCGGCGTGGCGCAGCGTCGCCCGCAGCGTGTCCAGGAACGGGGCGAAGCCGGTCTCGACCATCGCCCGCGGCGAGATCGCCGCCAGCGTCCAGTTCTGGCCGTCGGCGTTGAAGGCGTCGGGCGGCGACCCGATGCTGGCGCCGCCCAGCACGTCCGACGGGCGGCTCCAGGCATGGCTGCCGGTGGCGTCCATGCCGACCGCCAGATCGGCGATCAGGCCGATGCGCAGCCCGGCCGACCGGGCCTCGGCCTGGGCGGCGGCGAAGGCGCGGTCGGCCAGCCATTGCAGGAACAGGTGGAAGCGGATCTCGCGGTCCTGCGCCGCCGCGAACGCCGCCACCGTAGCGCCAGCGGGATCACGCAGCGCCGCCGGCCAGCGCCGCCAGTCGCGGTCGGCCGGGTCGGCGGCCAGCCGGGCGGCCTGCAGCGCCTCGAACCGGGCATGGTCCTGCAGCAGCGCTCCGCCGGCCCGGACGAAGCCGGCGAAATCCTCCGCCAGGCCGCCGCCAGCCTCGGCTGCGGCGTCGAAGCCGTCGAACAGGGCCCGGAACAGCGCCAGCTTGGCTTGCGCCGCCTCCGGCCAGTCGATCAGCACCGCGGCCTCGCATCGCCGCATCGCCTCGGCCACGCCCGCCGTCCGGATCGCGGCGGCGACCCGGCCCTGGCCGAACAGCGCGGCGGGATCGGCCTGCAGCGGGTTCAGGAACAGCCGGCTGGAGGGGGAATAGGGGCCGAAGCGCTCCGGCTCGGCCGTGAACAGGGCATGGGTCGGGCTCAGCGCCAGGGCGTCGGCGCCGGCGCGGCCGGCCGCCCGGGCCAGCTCGGCGATGCCGCGGCTGTCGCCGATGCCGCCGTCGCCGGGACGGCGCAGCCCGTAGATTTGCGCGGCCAGGCCCCACATCCGGCCGCCGCGGGCGACCTCATCCAGGCTGAAGCAGCGCGGCGGCGCCACCGCCAGGGTGATCTCGCGGTCGTGCAGTTGCAGCCGGTGATAGCCGGGCCGGTCGATCGGCGGCACCCAGCAGCGCCCGTCATCGCCCGGATGCACGGTGATCTCGGCTCTCTCGCCGGACTCCAGGACCAGCACGGCGGCGCCGGTGCCGGCCTCCGACGGCAGCGGGATCGCCTGACGGACCATGCCGGTGACCAATGGCGGCACGGAAGCGGCCGGCTCGTCGGCGCCGATCAGCGCCAGCAGCCGCTCCAGCGTCTCCGGCGCGACGCTGCGGGCCTGGCCGGTGACATCGGTCCAGTCGGGCGCGATGCCGGCCCGGCGGGCCCGGTCACGCAGGGCATCGTCGGCGAGATCCAATGCAAACCCTTCCCATCGGTCGCGCCGGAAACGGCACGCCGCGATCATAAGGGGCATGGCAGGCGGCAGGAAGGCGCCCGCGCCGACCGGTCGAAGACGTTGCCGCGGGATGCAATCCCCGATGGTGAGGGGATTGTTGTCCTATATCCGGCGCCCGACACTTCCGGGGCCGGTGCGCCGCCAGCGGGGCGGGCCCGGCCTGATCTCGGGGGAAAAACAATGAAACGAAGCGCATGGCTGCTGGCGGCCGTCCTGGCCGCCAGTCCTGTCGTCGCGGCCGCCCAGACCTGCCGCGGCGACACGGCGAAGCCGATCCCGGTCACCGGCCTGGCCGGCAGCCTGCAGAATCCATGCCCGTCGCCGGACGGAACGGCGCTGGCCTTCACCAACTTCAAGCGGCGCTACAACCTCGGCGGGGCGGTGGTGTGGACCGTGCCGGCGGCCGGCGGCGCCCCGACCCGGGCGCTCAGCCCGCGCAGCGGGGCGCAGAGCGTCAACCTGCCCGGCCAATGCTGGAGCGCGGCGGGCAACGTCGTCTATTCCTCGGATGTGGTGGACCGTGACGAGATCTACATCGTCCCGGCCGCCGCCGGCGCGGCGAAGCGCCTGACCGACCGGCCGGGCTTCCTGGCCTGGGAGCCGTCGATTTCGCCGGTCCTGGCCGACCGCAGCCAGTGGATCGTGTTCGAATCGCACCGGGAAGCGGATCCCGAGGGGCCTGCCGAGCTGTGGAAGATGCGGGTCGACGGCAGCGGGCTGGTGCGGCTGACCCAGGGCGCCGACGACCGGCAGCCGCAATGGTCGCCGCGCGGCGACAGGATCGCCTTCCAGCGCCAGATCAAGCCCGATCAGTGGGATGTGATGACGATCGACCCGGCCGGCGGCAGCCTGTTCAACGTCACCCGGGCGCCGGCGCGGTCGAACACCGACCCGTCCTGGTCGCCGAGCGGTGCCTGGCTGGTCTATTCGGGCGGCGGGCCGGGGCTGGACAACGCCAACCTGTTCGTGATCCCGGCGCTGGGTGGCACGCCCGTTCGGCTGACGGTCAATTGTGGCTATGACGGCGCGCCCGGCTGGTCGGCCGACGGCCGCAGCATCGTCTTCGAATCGGCGCCCTATGACCCGGACAGCCGGGGCAGCACCACGCTGTGGCGGATCGCGGCCCCGGCCGGCATGCGGTAGCCGGCGGCAGGTCTCGACGGGCGGCCGTGGCTGAGCCCGGCCGCCCGGATACCGGAAATCAGGCCAGGGTCAGCGAGCGCGGCATCGCCACGCTGCGGGTGCGGCGGCGCTCCACCACCACGGCGCTGCCGGTGTTCGACCGGATGGTCGAGGTCATGCGCAGGGTCGACTTCTTGGCCATTTCCGCCGCCTGGGCGTCGGCCGCGGCGCGGACCTCGTCCAGCGACAGGCCGCTCAGCTCGGCGGCGACGTGCAGCCGCTCCTCGTAGTCGGCGGTCAGGCCCTCGGCGGCGTACAGCGCGTCGTCGACCGTCGGCAGCTCGCGCTTGGTGACATAGCGGACATTCTTGACGGCAGGCATTGGATCGCTCCCGTAAACCTTCACCTGTTGGTCCGGATCATTCGATCACGGCCTTGTGTCGGAAGGCCGGTCAAATGCCCGTAAAATGTGGTCCAAAGAGGGCGGGACCGAGCCGCCCGTTGGGCGACGCCGTGCCTCTCAGCACCTTGATGAGAATAATCATACTATATTGCAGTGCAACATAGATCTGCAGGAAATGCTGCGGTGCAATGCAGCGGACGAAGGGCTCGCTTCGCTCCGTCGAAGTTTGTCGACAAATTAAATACAATCGGTATTCTAGGTCGGCCGCGAGCGGATCGGCGGCGGAAACACAAGGGATGCAGGGCGATGGCGGGGCAGCGCTGGACCGGAGTCTACACGGCGATCACCACCAAGATGGATGCGCGGCAGGAGGTCGACCTGGCCGCGGTGCGCGCGGATGTCGCGTTCCAGATCGAGAGCGGGATCGACGGCATCATCTGCTGCGGCTCGATCGGCGAGGCCAGCACACTCACCGCCGACGAGAAGATGGCGATCGCCGGCGCGGTCAAGCAGGCGGCGGGCGGCCGCCCGGTGCTGCTGACCGTGGCCGAGGACTCGACCCGGGCCGCGGCGGCGCTGGCGGAACGGGCCGCGGCCGCCGGGATGGACGGGCTGATGCTGCTGCCGGCGATGCGCTACGTCTCCGACCGGCGCGAGACCATCCAGCACTTCCGCACCGTGGCGCGGGCCACCGGCCTGCCGATCATGGTCTACAACAACCCGGTCGCCTATGCGGTCGACGTCACGCCGGAGATGTTCGCCGAGATGGCGGACGAGAAGAACTTCGTCGCGATCAAGGAATCCTCGGGCGATGTCCGCCGCATCACCGACATCCTGAACACGGTCGGTACCCGCTACGACATCTTCACCGGCGTCGACGACCTGGCGCTGGAAAGCCTGATGCTGGGCGCCGTCGGCTGGGTCGCCGGCCTGGTCTGCGCCTTCCCGCGCGAGACCGTGGCGATCCACAAGCTGGTCGCGGCCGGGCGGATCCCCGAGGCGCTCGAGATCTATCGCTGGTTCATGCCGCTGCTGCACCTCGACGTGTCGCTGCGCTTCGTCCAGAACGTGAAGCTGGCCGAGGCGATCGTGCGCGGCACCTCGACCGTGGTGCGCCAGCCGCGGCTGGAGCTGCAGGGAGCGGAGCGCGACCGGGTCGAGACCATCGTCCGCACCGCCCTGGCCAAGCGGCCCGACCTGGCGAAATACGGGCTGTGAGTATCTGAGGCCGTTCGAGAATGCGCTGGCGTGAGTCGGCTGGCGGTGGTTTCGAGAACCGGCGCGCAGCGGACGTTAAAGTCCGTGAGCACCGGAAGCGGAGAAACCGCCGTCAGACGGCCACGCCAGTAGCATTGTCGGACGGCTTCAGTTCGGCTCGCCTTCCAGCACCAATACATCCTCCCGGCCGAAGGTGACGGTGACCGGCTGGCCGCGCTCGGGCGGGGCCAGGCTGGGGCTGTTGAAGGTGTCGAGCGAGACCGCGTTCTCCTGGAAGCGGACGCGGACCCGCACCACCGCGCCGAGGAAGTTCACATCCTCGATCGTGCCCTGCATGCGGTTGCGGTCGGCGCCGCGGTCCTCGGTCGACCCGGCCAGGGCGATCGCCTCCGGCCGCAGCGCCACCGAGCGGACCTCGCCGTCCTTGGCGTCGGCGACGCCGCGGGCGGCGACGATGTCCTGCCCGTCGATGCGGATCCGCCCGCCGGTGGCGTCGACCACCTGGGCGCGCAGAATGTTCAGCGTGCCGACGAAGGAGGCGACGAAGCGGGTGCGAGGATAGTTGTAGACCTCGAACGGCGTGCCGACCTGCTCGGCATAGCCCTCGTTCATCACCACGATCCGGTCCGACATCGACAGGGCTTCTTCCTGATCGTGCGTGACGAAGATGGTGGTGATGCCCAGGTCGCGCTGCAGCGCCTTGATCTCGCCGCGCAGCGACACCCGGATCTTGGCGTCCAGGGCCGACAGCGGCTCGTCCAGCAGCAGCACCTTCGGCTTGTTGGCCAGCGCCCGGGCCAGGGCGACGCGCTGCTGCTGCCCGCCGGACAGCTGGTAGGGGTAGCGGTCGGCGAGGTGCGGCAGCTTGATCAGCTCCAGCATCTCCTTGACCCGCTGGGCGATCTCGGCGGCCGGCTTCTTCGCCACCTTCAGGCCGAAGGCGACATTGTCCGCCACCGTCATGTTCGGGAACAGCGCATAGGCCTGGAACACCATGCCGACATTGCGCTGGTTGGGCCGGAGGCGGGTGACGTCGCGGCCGTCGACGCGGATCGACCCGCCGGTCGGGATCTCGAACCCCGCCACCATGCGCAAGGTCGTGGTCTTGCCGCAGCCCGAGGGGCCGAGGAAGGAGATGAACTCGCCGCGCTTCACCGCCAGGTCGAAATTATGGACCACGGTGTTCTGGCCGTAGCTCTTGCGCAGGGCGCTGATCTCGAGGAAGTCGGTCGCCGTGTCCATCAATTCACCTGCTTGCGGCGCGATTGCGGTGGAATGGTTCATCGTGTGGCCGCCGAGGAGCCGCGGCGGCCGCGGCCGAAGACCTGCAGCAGCCCCATGCAGGCCCAGGTGACGACGAAGGCGATGATCGCCAGCGCCGCCGGCTCGTAGGCGCGGTTGGCGCCGACCAGCTGCAGATAGGGGCCGAAGGCCGGCCGGTTCAGCAGGCTGGCGAAGGTGAACTCGCCGATGACGATGGCGAAGGTCAGGAAGGCGCCGCTCAGCACCGCCGAGCGGACATTCGGCAGGATCACCCGGAACAGGATCCGGGCCCGGCCGGCGCCCAGGCACTCCGCCGCCTCGGTCAGGGTGCGGACGTCGATCGACTGCAGCCCGGTGTCGACCGCGCGGTACATGTAGGGCAGCGCCAGGGTGACATAGCCGAAGGTCAGCAGCAGGTCGGTGCCGCGCTCGCTGCCCAGGAGCGGCAGGATCGAGGAGGTGTTGAACAGCTGGATGTAGCCGAACACCAGCACGATCGCCGGGATCACAAGAGGCAGGAGAGTGATGAACTCGATCACCGGCCGCAGCCGCGGCAGGCGCAGCCGCACCCAATAGGCGGTCGGCACCACCAGCAGCACCCCGACCACGATGGTCGCCAGCGCCAGCACGCAGGAATACAGGAAGCTGGCCTGGAAGCCCGGGTCGGCCAGCACGATGCGATAGGCGTCGAGGCTGTACTCGCCGCGCCGCATGCGCAGCGAGAACTCCAGCGTGCCGAGCAGCGGCACGATGAAGTACAGCGCGCCGACGATCAGTGCGATCCAGGCGCCGATGCGGTTCTGCTTCATCGCAACCACCGGTCGCTGCGGGCGCGCAGGATCATGTAGAGGCCGTTGGACAGGCCGGTGATCAGGATCATGCCGAGCGCCAGGGCGTAGCCGAGATTGGGGTTGTGCAGCACGTCGCCGCGGATCTGGGCGTAGAGCAGGATCGGCACGATGTTCAGCGAACTGCCGGTCAGCGCATAGGCGGTGGCGATGGCGCCGAAGGCGTTGGCGAACAGCAGCAGCGTGGTGCCGACGATGCTGGGCCACAGGATCGGCAGCGCCACCATGCGCCAGTATTGCGAGGTCGAGGCGCCGAGGATGGAAGAGGCCTCGCGCCACTCCTTCTTCAGCCCGTCCAGCGCCGGCGCAAGGATCAGCACCATCAGCGGGATCTGGAAGTACAGATAGGTCAGCGTCAGGCCCCAGAAGCTGAGCAGGTTGAAGCCGGTCTGGTACAGCCGGAAGCCGAGCACGGGGCTGAGGAAGGTGTCGAACAGGATCGTCACCAGGCCGAGCCGCCCGAGGGTGGAGATGAAGGCGAAGGCCAGCGGCACGCCGGCGAAGTTCGAGGCGACGCCGCAGAAGGTCATCAGCGTCGGCCGGATCCAGCCCGGCAGCCCGCCCATCACCACGGCATAGGCCAGGAAGAAGCCGATCAGCGCGCCGAGCAGGGCGGAGGCGAGGCTGACCCGGATCGAGATCCAGTAGGCGTCGACGATCGACTGCTGGAACAGGTTGGCGACGTTGTCGAAGGTGAACGACCCGTCCGGCGTCTGGAAGCTGCCGACCAGCAGATAGACGGTCGGCAGGATCAGGAACAGAAGGGCGAACAGGAAGAACGGCGCCACCCCGAGCCAGGCCCAGGAGAGCTTGCCGGGCTTGGCCGGCGCGGCGAGGGGGGCTGCGATCGTGGCCTGGGTCATCGGCGCCTGCTGACGGAAACCTGCCGCGGGGTGGGGCGAGAACGCGAGAGGCCGCGCCATCCCCCGGCCCCAGGGTAGGGCAGGGGACGGCGCGGCCTCAAGCGGCTTACTGGACGTTGGCGCCGACCACGGAGTCCCACTGCTTGGTGATGATCTCCTTGGCCTTGTTCTGGTCGTCGAGGCTCGGGAAGGTCGCCGCGGCATAGGACGCGGCCGGCGGCAGGGCCTTCAGCAGATCCTCGGGGATCTTCTTGGTGTCGGCCAGATTCTGGAATCGGATCGGATGGCAGTAGCCCTTCAGGTAGCCGATCTGGCCCTCATCCGAATACAGGTGCTCCATCCACAGCTTGGCGGCGTTCGGATGCGGCGCGAAAGCGCTGATCGCCTGGACATAGACGCCGGCGACGACGCCGGTCTTCGGCACCACCACCTCGATCTCCGGGTTGCCCTTCAGCGTGTCGCGGTCGCCGAGCGCGTTGTAGTCCCAGCGGATCACGATCGGGGTGGCGCCCTGGGCCACCGAGGCGGCCTTGCCGATGGTCGGCACAAAGTTGCCGGCCTTGTTCAGGTCGCCGAAGAACTTCAGCCCGGCCTCGGCGGCCTTGGCGGCGTCCTTCTCGGTCGACAAGCCGGCGGCCAGGACGGCCAGGATCGCCTGGTTCGAGGTGCGCGGGTCGCCGGCCAGGGCGACGGAGTTGGCGTAGTCGGAGGCCAGCAGATCCTTCCAGTCGGCCGGGATCTTGGTGACGATGTCCTTGTTCACCTCGAAGGACAGCACGCCGTAATAGTCGCCGTACCAGTAGCCCTCCGGGTCCTTGGCGCTGTCCGGGATCGAGTCCCAGGTCGACACCTTGTAGGGGGCGAGCAGGCCCTCGGCCTTGCCCGACGGGCCGAAGGACAGGCCGACATCGATGACGTCCGGAGCTTGGGGGCCTTTGTTGCCTTTGTTCGCCTTGATCGCCTCGATCTCGTCGCCCGAGCCGGCGTCCGGGTTCAGCTCGTTGACCTTCAGGCCGTACTTGGCCTTGAAGCTGTCGATGATGCCGCCGTAGCCGCACCAGTCATGGGGCAAGGCGATGGTGGTCAGCTCGCCCTCCGCCTTGGCCGCGGCGATCAGTTCGGCCGACGGCTCGGCCCTCGCGGCGGAGGCGGCGAGCGCCAGGGCCGAAATCGACAGCACGGATGTCCACGACGCCTTCATGTCACAACCCCCGATGTTCATCTGCTTGTTTGGTGGATTTTAACAAAATCCCTAAATCCGGCGGGACTGTGTTGCGGTGCGCAATCCTTGTCAAGGTGAATACAGAGCGATAGCCCGACCATGACATGGTGGCTGCCACGTTATTGTAGTCAAGCTGTAATAATAACGTCATGAAACCATGACGCCGTCAACGACTCCCTGCACGGGCCTGTGTTCGGCCTTAGAGTAAGAGTGACTCAAGGGGAAGCGGGAATCTGTTCCGGCTGCGGCATGATCCGTCGCGCATCGGACGGAGCGGGTCGGGGCCGGGCTTTCGCGGGCGGGCGGCGCTGGCTATGGTGCGGCCTTCGAGTCACCAGAGTGAACGGGAACCGACCCATGGCAGGAAGCATCGAGGCGCGGCTGCAGGAGAAGGGGGTCACCCTTCCGAACGTCGCGGCGCCGGCGGCGAACTACGTGCCCTCCGTGATCTCGGGCAGCATGCTCTACATCTCCGGCCAGGTGCCGTTCGTCGACGGCAAGATCAGCCACACCGGCAAGCTCGGCGCCGAGTTCAAGGTCGAGGACGGCTATGCCTGCGCCCGGATCTGCGCCATCAACATCCTGGCGGCCGCCAAGGCGGCGCTGGGCGGCGACCTCGACCGCGTCGTCCGGGTGGTGAAGCTGGGCGGCTTCGTCAATTCGACGCCGGACTTCACCGACCAGCCGAAGGTGGTGAACGGCGCGTCGGACCTGATGGCCGAGGCCTTCGGCGATGCCGGCAAGCACGCCCGCGCCGCGGTCGGCGTCGCCCAGTTGCCGCTCGGCTGCGCCGTCGAGGTCGAGGCGATCTTCGAGATCCGGTAGGCGCCGCTTCCGGCGGGAGGGGCGATGGCCGAGCGGATCATCGAGAGCCTGGACAATCCGCGCGCCAAGCTGTGGACGGCGCTGCTGGAGAGCCGCGGGCTGCGCAAGCATCGCCGCTTCCTGCTGGCCGGGCGCAAGACGGTGCGCGAGGCGCTGGCGCAGCATCCCGACCGGTTCGAATCGCTGCTGCTGCCGCCCGGCGCCGAAGCCGACGACTTGGCGCTCCCGCCGGATCTGGAGCGCATCCGCCTCGGCCGAACCCTGTTCGACCGGCTCGACGTCTCCGGCACCGGCCTGCCGATCCTGGTCGGGGTGGTGCCGGAGATGGCCGCGATCGACCTGGCCCGGCCGCCCGAGGGGCTGGAGCTGGTCTGCGCCCTCGGCGACCCGAGCAATCTCGGCGCCCTGCTGCGCAGCGCCGCCGCCTTCGCCGTATCCCGCGTCATCCTGCTGGCCGATGCGGCGCATCCGTTCCACCCGAAATGCCTGCGCGCGGCGTCGAACGCGCAATTCGCGCTGGAGCTGCGCCGCGGCCCGGCCTGGGCCGGGCTGGCCCAGGCGGCGGGGCCGCTGCTGGCGCTGGACGGGCAGGGTGAGGACCTGTCGGGCTTCGCCTGGCCGCGCGACCTGCGCCTGGTGCTGGGCGAGGAGGGGCTGGGTTTGCCGCCGGGGCTGGCGCTGCGGCGGCTGGCGATCCCGACCACCGGCGCGGTCGAATCGCTCAACGCCACCATCGCCGCCAGCCTGGCGCTGTACGGGCATTATCTGGCGATGCGCTCGCGGAGGTAGGTTGGGTTCGCAACGCGAACCCAACATTGATTCCGGCGGCCCGATGTTGGGTTCGCAGCGCGAACCCAACCTACGAAGGAAGCCTCAGGCGACCGCCGCCGCCATCTCGTAGCGTACCGGCAGGCCATCGGCGCGGCCGATCATGCCGCGGGCGTTGGTCAGGGCGCCGGGCACCAGCTCGAGGCCGAGCAGGCGGTCGTAGTCGACCGGGCCGGGCAGCATCAGGCCGAGGGTCAGGTCGCGGCGGAAGCCGAAGCGGCGGTAATAGGGCTCGTCGCCGACCAGCACCACGCTGCGGTGGCCGAAGGCCGCCGCGCGCGACAGCCCGGCCCGCATCAGCCGCGAGCCGATGCCGCTCGACCGCAGCCCCTCGGCGACCGCGAGCGGGCCGAGCAGGATGGTCTCGCCGATGCCGTCGACATGGATCGGCCAGAAGCGCAGCGTGCCGACCAGCTCGCCGTCCTCGAGCGCCACCAGGCCGAGCTCGTTGTTCGGCCGCACCCCGTCGCGCAGCCGGTAGACGGTCTTGCCGAAGCGCCCCTCACCGAAGCAGTCGACGACAAGATCCTCGATGGCGGCCGCGTGGCGCGGCCGCTCCCGCATGATGTCCATGACCCGATCCCCAGCTTGCGAGGTTCAGATGTAATAGGCCTTGAGGGGGGCGAAGCCGTTGAAGGCGACCGCCGAGTACGTCGTCGTGTAGGCGCCGGTGCCGTGGATCAGCACCTTGTCGCCGATCGCGAGCGAAACCGGCATCGGATAGGCCGTCTTCTCGTACAGCACGTCGGCGCTGTCGCAGGTCGGGCCGGCCAGGATCGCCGGCTCGGCGGCATCGCCGTCATGCACCGTGGTGATCGGGTAGCGGATCGCCTCGTCCATGGTCTCGGCCAGGCCGCCGAACTTGCCGATGTCGAGATAGACCCAGCGGGTGTTGTCGTTCGCCGACTTGTTCGAGATCAGCACGACCTCGCTCTGGATCACGCCGGCATTGCCGACCATGCCGCGGCCCGGCTCGATGATGGTCTCGGGCAGGCGGTTGCCGAAATGCTGGCGCAGGCTGCTGTCGATGGCGCGGCCATAGGCCTCCGGCGTCGGCACCTCCTTGAGGTACTTCGTCGGGAAGCCGCCGCCGAGATTGACCATCTTCAGCTCGATGCCCTTGGCCGCCAGGTCGCGGAAGATCGACGCGGCCGATTCCAGCGCCTGGTCCCAGGCGTTGGTGTCGCGCTGCTGCGACCCGACATGGAACGACACGCCATAGGCGTCGAGGCCGAGGCCCGGCGCCATCGCCAGCAGCTCGCGCGCCATCGACGGCTCGCAGCCGAACTTGCGCGACAGCGGCCATTCGGCGCCTTCGCCCGAGGTCAGGATGCGGCAGAACACGCGGGCGCCCGGCGCGACCTCGGCGATCTTGCGCAGCTCCGCCTCGCTGTCGAAGGCGAACAGGCGCACGCCGAGCGCATAGGCGGTGGCGATGTCGACCCGCTTCTTGATGGTGTTGCCGAAGGAGACGCGGTCCGGGGTGGCGCCGGCGGCCAGCGCGTCGCGGATCTCGACCACGCTGGCGGTGTCGAAGCACGAGCCCAGCGCAGCCAGCAGCGACAGGATCTCCGGCGCCGGGTTGGCCTTGACCGCATAGAAGATGCGGCTGTCGGGCATGGCGGCGGCGAGCGCCCGGTAGTTGCCGGCCACGACGTCGAGGTCCAGCACGAGACACGGAGTCTCGGGACGTCGCTCTTCCAGGAAGGAGGCAATCTTGGTGTTCATGGAGGACAGACCCCTCACGGCAAGCCAGTTCAAACCAAACCGTTGCCTGAGGCGCCCCGCCTCTGCTCACCGGCGACGAAACCCGGCGGCACATGCGGATCCGGATCGCAGAGACGGGATCGCGGGGCGACGCCATGAGCGCCACCCGGAGACACCGTCCAGACAATCACGGAAGAGGAACCCTCTCCGCACCTGCAACCGAAAAACTTCTCTTCAACCCAGCCGGCCGAAGCCGGACAGACCGAGGAGACGCGTGACGTCGTTGCTGTGCCCACCTGGGTCGATGTTGGGTCAACCGGGTGGGCCGGGGCACGTGCGAATACGTTCCGAGGGGTGAAATACGGTCGGTGACCCCCCGATGCAAGTGAAATTTTATTGTTGGAAATTTTATCCCGTCACCGTGGCGCCACAGCTTCAGGCTATTCCTGAATTTCGCCGTATTCCGGCTTGATATTGCGGGATTCTCGCGAGATAAAGTTTACATTATGACGACCCGCTCTTCCGGCAAGCCTGCATTGCGTGCCACTGGTGGCCGCTCCCGGACGAGCACGTCCGCCGGCAAGTCCTCGCCCCGCCGACCCAAATCGACTGCCAGATCGACTCAAAAGCCGCGCAAGTCCCCGGCCCGCCGGCACTGGCTGTGGGGCGTGGCGAAATGGGGCGCGGTGCTGTCGATCTGGGGCGTGATCGCGCTCGGCGTCGTGGTCGCCTATTTCGCCTACGACCTGCCCGACATCCGCCAGGTGGCGATGCCGGAGCGGCGCACGGCGATCACCGTGGTCGCCGACGATGGCGGCCAGATCGCCCGCTACGGCGACATGACCGGCGACATGGTCCAGGCCTCGGCCCTGCCGAAGCACCTGACCGAGGCGGTGCTGGCGATCGAGGACCGCCGCTACTACCACCATTACGGCATCGACCCGATCGGCGTGGCCCGGGCGCTGTGGGTGAACTACCAGGCCGGCCGGGCGGTGCAGGGCGGCTCCACCATCACCCAGCAGGCCGCCAAGAACCTGTTCCTGACGCCGGAGCGCACGGTTCGCCGCAAGATCCAGGAGGCGATCCTGGCGGTGTGGCTGGAGATGAACTTCTCCAAGGACCAGATCCTCACCGCCTATCTCAACCGGGTCTATTTCGGCTCCGGCACCTACGGCATCGACGCCGCGTCCCGGGCCTATTTCGGCGTGCCGGCGACGGAGGTGAACCTCGAGCAGTCGGCGATGCTGGCCGGCCTGCTGAAGGCGCCGTCGCGCTACGCGCCGGACCGCAACCCCGAGGCGGCGCGGCAGCGCGCCGACGTGGTGCTGTCGGCCATGGTCGATGCCGGCTTCCTCAGCGACAAGGACCGCCAGGCCGCCGACGACCAGCCGCCGGTGCCGCCGCGCCGGCCGGGCGGCGGCTCGGGCAGCCGCTACTTCGCCGACTGGGTCGCCGACCAGGTGCCGGATTTCGTCAACACCGCCGCCCCGGCGCTGCGGGTCGAGACCACGCTGGTGCCGGCGCTGCAGCGCGCGGCGGAAGGCATCGTCGACGCGCGCATGGCGGAGGATGGCGGCAAGGTCGGCGCCAGCCAGGCGGCGCTGGTGGCGATGCGGCCGGATGGCGCCGTGGTCGCCATGGTCGGCGGCCGCGGCTACAGCCAGAGCCAGTTCAACCGCGCGGTGACGGCGCAGCGCCAGCCCGGCTCCTCCTTCAAGATGTTCGCCTATCTCTCGGCGGTGGAGCAGGGGCTGACGCCGGACAGCCTGGTGCTGGACGCGCCGATCACGATCAAGAATTGGTCGCCGGGCAACTACGACGGCAAGTTCCATGGCGAGGTGACGGCGCGCGAGGCGCTGGCCAAATCCTACAACACCGCCGCGGTGCGCATGCTGCAGCGCGGCGGCATCAGCCGGACGATCGAGCTGGCGCGCCGGCTCGGCATCAATTCGCCGCTGCGGCCGGAGCTGTCGCTGGCGCTGGGCACCAGCGAGGTCAACCTGCTGGAGCTGACCGCGGCCTATGCCGCCCTGGCCAACAGCGGTAACGGCGTCTGGCCCTATGGCGTCGAGCGCATCGGCCCGCCGGGCGAAGCCGCGCTCTACACCCGCTTCGGCGGCGGCCCGGGCGAGGCGGTGCTGCCCTGGCATGTCGAGGCGATCAACCGGATGCTGGGGGCCACCATGACCATCGGCACCGGCCGCAGCGCCCGGCTGGACGACCGGCCCTCGGCCGGCAAGAGCGGCACCAGCCAGGGCTATCGCGACGCCTGGTTCATCGGCTTCACCGCCGATTATGTGGTCGGAATCTGGGTCGGCAACGACGACGGCACGCCGATGGACAAGGTCACCGGCGGCAGCCTGCCGGCGAAGATCTGGCACGATTTCATGGTCGAGGCCGAGCGCGGCAAGCCGGCCAGGCCGCTGCTGGGCGTCGACGGTTCGCTGCCCGCCGCGGTGGCTACGGCGGGAGGGGCCGTCGCCCCCGGCCCGGCCGCGATCGCTCCGACCGTGACGCCTTCGGGCGCGCCGAAGGTGCTGGTGCCGCCCGCGGCGGTCACGGCCCCGACGGTGCAGCCGGCCAAGCAGGAGCTCGATCAGGGCGGCCTCGAAGGCCTGCTGGGCAGCCTGGGGAACGGCTGATCGGCTGCGGATCGGGAAGGCCTTGTCACCGATGGGAGCCAATTCCAATTCGGTGACAGTGCACTTAATCGGGCAAGTGCAGAATGGCAACAACGCGGTCATCGAGCTGCGAATTCGTGCACTGTCAGAGCGCCGGGAGACCGGCAAGGAGTAGGTGGTGGAAGTCCACTGCGATGAAGGAGTAGCGATCCGCATCGGCCCCGAGCCGTGCGTCGTTGCCCGTGAGGGCAGGGGCGAAGCGTC
>NZ_JBQJIK010000128.1:0-14198 GCF_052078665.1 Inquilinus sp. CA228
GAGGTCTCGATCCGCACGATCAGGTCCGGATGGGCGGCCTGGAACCGGCCGAGGCGGCGCGCCAGCCAGTTGGCGGCAAGGGTCGGCAGGGTGCTGACCACCAGCGTTCCCCGCGCGCCGCCGCGCGCTGCGGCATAGGCCGCGCCCAGCAGCTCGAAGGCCTGGGTGACCGCCGGCGCGAACTGCCGGCCGAGATCGGTCAGCTCGATCCGGCGAGGCTTGCGCAGGAACAGCGGCGCGCCGATCCGCTCCTCCAGCACCTTGATCTGGTAGCTGACGGCGGCCTGGGTCATGCCCAGCTCCTCGGCCGCCCGGGTGACGCTGCCATGCCGCGCCGCCGCCTCGAAGGCCCGGACGGCGGCCAGCGGCGGTAGCCGGCTGGTCATCGACGCTTCAATCTCCCTTATGCATTCCCATCGCCATTCGATTGGAAAGCAAAGTCGATCCCGGGCCATCCTGCAACGGCCAAGCACGGCAGGAGCGGAGGGCGAACGCGATGATCGGGGCCATTCGAGGATGCAACCGGCGGGACGTCCTGGCGGCCGGGCTTGCCGCGGCGGCCGGGATCGTCCCCCGGCCGGGACACACTGGGGAAGGAAACATCGACATGCACGAGAAGACGGTCCGGGCCGGCGGCGTGGAGATCGCGACCGAGGCCTTCGGCGACCCGGCGCACCCGCCGGTGCTGCTGATCATGGGCGTGATGGCCTCGATGCTGTGGTGGCCGGAGGGCTTCTGCCGGCAGCTGGCGGGCCGCAACCGCTACGTCATCCGCTACGACAACCGCGACACCGGCCTGTCGACCACCTATCCGCCGGGCCAGCCGCCCTACGGCTTCGACGACATGGCCGACGACGCCATCCGGGTGCTCGACGGCTACGGCCTGGGCCGCGCCCATCTCGTCGGCATGTCGCTCGGCGGCATGATCGCGCAATTCGCCGTCCTGGCGCATCCGGACCGGGTCGCCTCGCTGACCGCGGTCAGCACCTCGCCGGTCGGCACCGACACCTCGCATCTGCCGCAAACCACCGCGGCCTATATGGAGCATGCCGCGACCGGCGCGTCGGTCGACTGGACCGACCGGTCGCAGGTGGTCGAGTACGTGGTCAAGGATGCCCGCGCGATCGCCGGCACCGCCCATCCGCATGACGCCGCCGCCGCCCGCCGGCTGATCGAGACCGACTACGACCGGGCGCGCAGCTTCGCCAGCGTCACCAACCATTTCATGCTGCAGGGCGCCGACCAATGGCAGGGCCGGCTGGGCGAGCTTCAGGCTCCGCTCCTGGTCATCCACGGCACGGCCGACCCGATCTTCCCGGTCGAGCACGGCGCCGCGCTCGCCGCCGCCGTGCCGGGTGGCAGGCTGGTGCGGATCGAGGGCGGCGGGCACGAGCTGCACCCGGCCGACTGGGACATTTTCGTGACCGCGATCGCCGCGCACACTGCGGCGTAGGGGCCCTACGCCAGTTTCTCCGCCGCCAGCTCGGCCCACAGCGCCTCCGGGATGTCCTGCCGCAGCAGGGCCAGGTTGCGGTCGACCTCCTCGGCCGACTGGTGGCCGACGACGACGCTGGCCACGGCCGGGTGGCGCAGCGGGAACTGCAGCGCCGCCGCCGGCAGCTTCACGTCGTGGCGGCGGCACACCGCCTCGATCCGCCGGGTCTGCTCCAGCACCTCGGGCGTCGCCGGCTTGTAGTGGTAGCGCGCGCCCTCGACCGCGCCGGTGGCCAGGATGCCGGTGTTGAACGGCGCCGCCACCAGCACCGAGATCCCGCGCTTCAGGCAGTCGTTGAGGAACGGCACCGAATCCTGCTTCAGCAGGGTGTAGCCGCCGGCCAGCATCATGCAGTCGAACGCGCCGGCCTCGGCGAAGCGCTGGCACACCTGCCAGTTGCCCACCCCGACACCGATGGCGCCGACCACGCCCCGGCTGCGCAGCTCCGCCAGCGCCGGGTAGGCGCCGTCCATCGCCTCGGCGAATCGGGCCTCGTAGGCGTCGCCATGCAGGTCGGGGGTGACGTCGTGGATGAAGACGATGTCCAGCCGGTCGCGCTTCAGCTTGGCGAGGCTGCGCTCGACCGACCGCAGGATGCCGTCGCGGGTGTAGTCGAAGCGGTTCTGCCCGTCCTCATTGGTGCGGCCGGCCTTGGTCGACAGCACGTGCTCGCCGCGCGGCCGGTCCGCCAGCGCCGTGCCGAACCGCTCCTCGCTGACCCCGCCGGCATAGAGGGCGGCGGTGTCGAAATGGCGCAGGCCGCGGTCCCAGCAATGGTCGACCAGCGCGGCCACGGCGGCGTCGCCGATCGAGCTGAACAGGCTGCCGCCGCCGATGCCGAGGCGGGACACGCGCAGCGTGGTGCGGCCGACCGGGCGGCGCTCAACGGGATCGAACATGATGCTCCTCGGGGTGGCTCAGGCTGGGCTGATCCCCGATCTTGGCACCATTTCTCGTCCGAGGGTCCAATAGAGATTCCGCCGCGCATGTCCGACACTTCCGTCGGAACGACCATCCGGGTCAACGAACGTCAAAGGGAGAAACGCGATGAGCGAGTCCATACACCCGGTCGTCGACGGCGGCGTGCGCCAAGGGTCCGGCAGCTTCCAGGGCGGCACACTGACCTGTCTGTGCACCGATCGTCCCGTCAAGGTGCGCATCGAGGGCGACGTCGCCCACAACCATGCCTGCGGCTGCACCAAGTGCTGGAAGCCGAAAGGCACGGCCTTCTCGGTCGTCGCCGTGGTGCCGAGCGACAAGGTCAAGGTGCTGGAGAACGGCGACAAGCTGGCGGTGGTCGATCCGAGCGCCCTGATCCAGCGGCACGCCTGCAAGCAATGCGGCGTCCATCTGCACGGGCCGGTCGAGCGCGACCACCCGTTCAAGGGCCTGTCCTTCATCCATCCGGAGCGGTTCGACAACAGCGGCTATGCCGCGCCGACCTTCGCCGCCTTCGTCTCGTCGATCATCGAATCGGGCGTCGACCCGAGCCGCATGGAGGGCGTGCGCGCCCGTCTGACGGAGCTGGGGCTGCCGCCCTATGACTGCCTGTCGCCGGGGCTGATGGACTACGTCGCGACCTGGACCGCGAAGCGCTCCGGCGCCCTGGCGGCCTAGCGATCGGCATCGCGGAGGCCGCCCGACCCGGCGGCCTCCGCGGCGATCGCATCAGCCTTCCCGTTCCATCCGCTCGCGCCGGGCGAGTTCGGCCTCGGTCGGCTCGGCCAGGGCGAAGGATCCGGTCGTCACCTCGCCGGACCGGACATAGCTGCTGATCACCACTCCGGTGGTCGAGGCCTTGCTGTCGACCAGCTTCAGCCCGGCCGGGATGGCGCCGCGGCCGAACAGTCGCTTGCCGGGGCCGAGCACGACCGGGAAGGTCAGCAGCCGGAACTCGTCGATCAGGTCGTGCGCCAGCAGGGTCTGGATCAGGTCGCTGCTGCCCTGCAGCAGCAGGGTCGGGCCGTTGTGCCGCTTCAGCTCGGCCACCGCCTCTGCTGCGTCGCCGCGCAGCGCCACCGAATTCTGCCAGGCCAAAGGCGCGGCCGAGCGGGTGGCGACATACTTGGTCGCCGCGTTGAACGCCTTGCCGATCGGATCGTCCGCCGCGACATGCGGCCAGTGGGCGGCGAAGATCTCATAGGTCTTGCGGCCGAGCAGCAGGTCGAAGGGGGCGCCGAAGGTCTTGTCCATGGCCTGCCCCATGACGTCGTCCCAGTGATGGAACGTCCAGCCGCCCAGCGCGAAGCCGCCGGTCGGGTCCTCCTCCGGCCCGCCCGGGGCCTGCATCACGCCGTCCAGGCTGACGAATGCGGCGGTGACGACCTTTCTCATCTCGCTCTCCAGTCGATGGTGGCGTTTCGCACGCCGGGATCGACCGAAGGACGGTCGGCGAGGCGGCGATCCGACATGCCGCCTCCCGTTCTTCGTCTCTACGGCCAGGCCACCAAGGGCGGCAGCGACATGAGAATGGCCTCGGTGTTGCCGCCGGTCTTCAGCCCGAAGGTGGTGCCGCGGTCGTACAGCAGGTTGAACTCGACATAGCGGCCGCGGCGCTGCAGCTGGTGGGTGCGCTGTTCCTCGGTCCAGGGCCGGTCCATGTGGCGGCGGACGATGCGCGGATAGGTGTCGAGGAAGGCCAGTCCGACATCGCGGGTGAAGCCGAAATCGGCCTCCCAGTCGCCGCTGTCGAGATTGTCGTAGAAGATGCCGCCGACGCCGCGCGGCTCGTCCCGGTGCGGCAGGAAGAAGTACTTGTCGCACCACTCCTTGAAGCGCGGGTAGTAGCCCGGATCGTGCCGGTCGCAGGCGGCCTGCAGCGCGGCGTGGAACTCCGCCGTGTCGGCCTCGTCCGGAACCATCGGCGTCAGGTCGGCGCCGCCGCCGAACCAGCCGATCGAGGTCTCGATCCGCCGCGTGTTCATGTGCACCGCCGGCACCAGCGGGCTCTGCAGATGGGCGACGACGCTGATGCCCGAGGCCCAGAACCGGCCGTCCCCTTCGGCGCCCTTGATCTGCGCCCGGAACGCCTCCGAGAACTCGCCATGCACGGTCGAGATGTTGACGCCGACCTTCTCGAACACCCGGCCGCGCATCGTCGACATCACCCCGCCGCCGCCGCCCGGCCGGTCCCAGGCCCGGCGCTCGAAGCGCCCCGGCGGGCGATCGGAGAGAGGGCCGGCAGCGTCGTCCTCGATCGCCTCGAAGGCGGCGCAGATCCGGTCGCGCAGCGTCGCGAACCAGGCGGCGGCTTCGGCCTTGCGGGCCTCGGTCGGGTCGGGCGGGGTCTGGCTCATGCGGCGGCCTCTGTTGCTGCGCCGGCACCATAGGACGGGCGGCAGGGGCCGGGAATGCCCATCCGCGCCGCAGGGCCCGGGGCGTCAAGGTCGGGGCGTCAGGGCCCGGCGCCGGTCTGCCGAATCGCCTCGCCCAGCACCATCGCCGCCGCGGTCGCGACATTGATCGAGCGCGCCTCCGGCCGCAGCGGAATGACGATGCGGGCATCCGCCGCATCATCCACCGCCTCGGGCACGCCGGCGCTTTCGCGCCCGACCATGATCCGGTCGTCGGCGGCGAAGGCGAAGCCGGTGTAGGGCTGGCTGGCCTTGGTGGTCAGCAGCACCAGCCGCCCGGTATGGGCCGTCTCGGCATAGCGCCGCCAGCTGGTCCAGCGCGTGAGATCCAGGAAATCCGCGTAGTCCATGGCCGCGCGCCGCAGCCGCCGGTCGTCGACCAGGAAGCCGCAGGGCTCGATCAGGTCGACGGCGACGCCGAGCGCGGCGGCCAGCCGCATCATGGTGCCGGCGTTCTGCGGGATGTCGGGTTCGTAGAGGACGAGGCGCATGGGGCCGCGATGCTGCGTCGCTGGGTGGTTCTAGCGAATTGCCAGGGTCGGGATGGCATTGTATAGACCCGAAGCCGCCTCTTACCCGGAATACGGGCCGAAGCCAGCTCGGGAGGCGCGGGGGAAGATAAGGTCGACCAAGAAGGGCCGTTGCAACAATGTCGGATACCACCCTCCAGGGCGCGCCGGGCCCGAGTCATACGCCATCCGGGGATCACGCATCCGGGGAGGGGGGCACTCGTCGCGACTTCCTGTATCTCCTGACCGGCGCGGTGGGCGCGGTCGGTGTCGCCAGCGTCGCCTGGCCCCTGATCGACAGCATGAATCCGTCGAAGGACGTCCTGGCCCTGGCCTCGATCGATGTCGACCTGGCGCCCGCCGCGGTCGGCCAGTCCCTGACCGTGAAGTGGCGCGGCAAGCCGGTGTTCATCCGCCACCGGCCGGAAGACCAGATCAAGGCCGCGGAAGAGGTCCCGCTCAGCCAGCTGCCGGACCCGCAACCCGATTCGGCGCGGGTGCAGAAGGCGGAATGGCTCGTCGTCGTCGGCGTCTGCACCCATCTCGGCTGCATCCCGCTGGGCCAGAATCCGGGCGACAACCGCGGTCCGTTCGGCGGCTGGTTCTGCCCCTGCCACGGGTCGATCTACGACACCTCCGGGCGCATCCGGTCGGGCCCGGCACCGCTGAATCTCGAGGTGCCGACCTACGCCTTCACCGCCGACACCAAGATCAAGATCGGCTGAGCCGCTCGCTCCGGAGACTTGCCATGGCACACTCAGCCCAGCCCTCGACCTTCAAGAACCCGGCGATCCGCTGGGTCGATTCGCGGCTGCCGATCTTCTCGATGATGCACAAGGAGTACGGCGAGTACCCGGCTCCGCGGAACTTCAACTACCTCTGGAACTTCGGCGCCATCGCCGGGATGATGCTGGTGATCATGATCGCCACCGGCCTGTTCCTGTCGATGCAGTACACGCCGCATGTCGATTACGCGTTCCAGTCGGTCGAGCGCATCATGCGCGACGTCAACTACGGCTGGCTGATGCGCTACATCCACGCCAACGGCGCGTCGATGTTCTTCATCGCCGTCTACATCCACATCTTCCGCGGCCTGTACTACGGCTCCTACAAGAGCCCGCGTGAGCTGGTGTGGATCTTCGGCGTGCTGATCTTCCTGCTGATGATGGCCACCGCCTTCATGGGCTATGTGCTGCCCTGGGGCCAGATGAGCTTCTGGGGCGCCACCGTCATCACCAACCTGTTCTCCGCCATCCCGCTGGTCGGCGAGAACATCGTCACCTGGCTGTGGGGCGGCTTCGCGGTCGACAACCCGACGCTGAACCGCTTCTACTCGCTGCACTTCCTGCTGCCCTTCGTGATCCTCGGCGTCGTCGTCATCCATGTCGGCGCCTTCCACGTCACCGGCTCGAACAACCCGTCGGGCATCGACCCGAAGGGGCCGCAGGACACGCTGCCCTTCCACCCGTACTACACGGCCAAGGACAGCTTCGGCATCGCCGTGTTCCTGATCTTCTATGCCTTCATCGTGTTCTTCGCGCCGAACCTGATGGGGCATGCCGACAACTACATCCAGGCCAACCCGCTGCAGACGCCGGCGCATATCGTCCCGGAATGGTACTTCCTGCCGTTCTACGCGATCCTGCGCTCGATCACCTTCAGCCTGTTCGGCATCCCGGCGAAGCTGCTCGGCGTCGTCGCCATGTTCGGCTCCATCGCCATCCTGTTCGTGCTGCCCTGGCTCGACACCAGCCGGGTCCGCAGCGCCCGGTTCCGGCCGATCTACCGCTGGTGCTTCTGGCTGCTGGTCGTCTCGGTGATCGGCCTCGGCTATGCCGGGTCGCAGCCGGCGGAAGGCCTGCCGGTGCTGATCGGCCAGGTCGGCATGGTCTATTACTTCCTGCACTTCCTGGTGATCCTGCCGATCCTGGGCAAGATCGAACGGCCGCTGCCGCTGCCGCGCAGCATCAGCGAATCCGTCCTCGGGCCGTCGGCCGCTACGAATACGGTGAAGGCGTGACCATGCCGCTCCTCGACAAGATCATGCTGCGATCCGCCCTCACCGCCGCGGCCCTGCTGCTGACCCTCGGCGCCAGCCTCCCGGCCGCCCGGGCGGCGGAGGAGGGGGCCGAGCCGCCGGCGCAGAACTGGACCTTCGGCGGCTTCTTCGGCAGCTTCGACCGGGCCTCGGCCCAGCGCGGCTTCCAGGTCTATAAGGAGGTCTGCTCGGCCTGCCACACGATGCACCTGATGTACTACCGCGACCTGACCGGGCTCGGCTTCACCGCGGACGAGGTCAAGGCGATCGCCGCCGAGTACAAGGTCGCCGACACCAACGACGCGGGCGAGCCGGTCGAGCGCACGGCGCTGCCCGCGGACAAGTTCCACAACCCGTTCCCGAACGACAAGGCGGCGGCGGCGGCGAATGGCGGCAAGCTGCCGCCCGACCTGTCGCTGATGGCCAAGGCGCGCGGCGAGGGCGGCGAGACCGACGGCCCGAACTACATCCTCGCCTTCCTCACCGGCTTCCACGACGCGCCGCAAGGCTTCCAGGTGCCGGACGGGCTGACCTACAACGCCTTCTTCCCCGGTCACGTGACGGCGATGCCGAACATGCTGACCGACGGCGCGGTGACCTATACCGACGGCACCAACGCCACGCATCAGCAGATGGCCTGGGACGTCGTCAACTTCCTGATGTGGACGGCCGAGCCGTCGATGGAGGAGCGCAAGCACACCGGCGTCAAGGTGGTGCTGTTCCTGATCATCTTCGCCGGGCTGCTCTACTCGGTGAAGCGCAAGGTCTGGGCCAACGCCCACTGATCCTGCGCGGGATTGGTTCAGACGAGGCGGTGCTTGCACCGCCTCGTGCTATTTTGGGCCGGCGTTTTTCCCGGGAGGCCGCCATGGACCGGACCGAGACCCGACCGCTCGCGCTTCCGCCCGCCATCCGCGGCCTGAACCTGTTCACCACCGACCGCGACCTGCAACGCCGCCTGGCCCGGCGCAGCCCGGACCTGCTGCCGCGCTTCGGCGACCGGCTGGCCGAGTTCGGCGCCTGGGTCGGCGAGGCGGTGGAGGCGCAGGCCGATTACACCAGCCGGCACGCCCCGCCGCGGCTCGAAAGCCATGACGGCGCCGGCGCGCCGGTCGGCCGGGTGGTGCTGAACGCCGAATACCGCGCCTGCCATGCCGACGCCTATCGCCGCGGCGTCATCGGCCTCGCCTTCGGGCCTGAGCGGGCGCCGCATCTGCTGTCCTTCGTCATGGGCGGCGTGCTGTCCCAGGCCGATGTGTCGCTGCACTGCCCGGTGACCCTGACCGGCGCCGTCGCCTGGGCGCTCGACCGGCTGGCGCCGGACCCGGTGCGCAGCCAGTGGTTGCCGCTCCTGACCCGGATGGACGGCCAGGCGCTGTCCGGCGGCACCTGGGCGACCGAGCTGCATGGCGGCACCGACGTCGCCGCCACCACCACGGTGGCGGAGCCGGACGGCGCGGCCTGGCGCCTGACCGGGCTGAAATGGTTCACCAGCAATGCCGGAGCCGGGCTGGCGCTGGCCACCGCCCGGCCGCGCGGCGCGCCCGATGGGGCCCGCGGCCTGGGCTGCTACCTGGTGCCCTCGACGCTGCCGGACGGCACGCCGAACCGCCTCCATGTCCGCCGGCTGAAGGACAAGGTCGGCACCCGCGGCCTCGCCACCGGCGAGACCGTGCTGGACGGCGCCTGGGCGGTCGAGGTGGCGCCGCCGCCGCATGGCCTCAAGGCGATGCTGGAGGCGCTGGAATACAGCCGGGTGCACAACGCCTTCGGTGCCGCCGGCATGCACCGCCGCGCGGTGCTCGAATCGCTGGCCTGGACCAGCCACCGCCGGGTCGGCGGCACCCTCCTGCGCAGCACGCCGATGATGCGCGACGCGCTGCTCGACCTCGCCGCCACCCAGGAGGCCTCGGCCGCACTGGCCTTCGAGGCCGCCGTCGCCTTCGAGGCGCCGGGCGAGGAGCCGGCGGTCGAGGGCTGGCGCCGCGCCGCCGTGGCGCTGGCCAAATACTGGACCGCGGCGCAGGCGACGGCCGCCGCCGCCCAGGCGGTCGAGATCGTCGGCGGCAACGGCTACACCGAGGAATGGCCGACGGCCCGGCTCTACCGCGACGCCCTGGTGACCGCGGTGTGGGAAGGGCCCGCCAATGTCCAGGCGCTGGAGTTCCTGCGCGCCACCATCGGCAAGCTGCCGGGTGACCAGGCCCTGCTCGACCGGATCTCCGGCATCCTCGACTCGGCCCCCGGGGCGCTGCAGCCGATCGCGGCGCGGCTGCGCCCGGTGCTCGACAGCTGCCGCGCCGGCTTCGCCCATCTGCGGGCACGGCCGGAGGACGGGCCTCGCCTGGCCCGCCGGCTGATGCATCCGGCGGCCGAGCTGCTGGCCGCTGCGCTGATGCTGGAGGAGGCGGTGGCCGACCTGGCCGAGGGCGACCGGCGCAAGGCGCTGCTGGCCGGCCGCTTCGCCCTCCGGCTCGACCCGCATTGTGCGGTGGACCTCGCCGAGGATCCGCTGCATGCCCTGTTCGACGACATCATCGGCCATGGACTCTGCCCCGCATGACCCCACTTTCCGTCCCCGCCCATGACCTGCTGGCCTTCTGGTTCGAGGAGTCCGGGAAGGAGCGCTGGTTCTCCGGCGACGCCGGCTTCGACACCGAGATCCGCGCCCGCTTCCTGACCCTGCACGAGGAGGCCGCGTCCGGCCGGCATGACGACTGGGCGGCCTCCCCGCTCGGCGCCGTGGCGCTCTGCATCCTGCTCGACCAGCTCCCGCGCAACCTCTTTCGGGGCACGCCGCGCGCCTTCGCCACCGACCCCAAGGCGCTGGCCGTGGCCAAGGCCGCGGTCGACCAGGGCTTCGACCAGGACCCGGCGCTGACCGACGACCACCGGCTGTTCCTCTATCTGCCCTTCGAGCACAGCGAGGACCTGGCCGACCAGCGGCGCAGCCTGGAGCTGCAGGCCGCTGGGATCGCCGACCAGGGGTATGTCGACTACGCCCGGCGCCATCTCGCGGTGATCGAGCGCTTCGGCCGCTTCCCGCACCGCAACGCCATCCTCGGCCGCGCCAGCACGCCGGACGAGGAAGCGCATCTGGCCGAGCACGGAGGCTTCTGATGGCGGCGATCACCGGGCTCGACCACGTCATCCTGGCCGTGGCGGCGCTGGATGCGGCGCGCGACACCTGGCGCCGCCTCGGCTTCACCGTGACGCCGCGCGGCCGCCACATCGGCTGGGGCACGGCGAACTACTGCATCATGCTGGAGGCCGATTACATCGAGCTGCTCGGCGTGCTCGACCCGGCCCAGTTCGACAACGGGTTGAGCGAACGCCTGGCGCGGGACGGGGAGGGGCTGCTCGGCATTTCCCTCGCGACCCGCTCGGCCGATTCGGCCGCCGCCGCCTTCGACGCCGCGGGGGCGGGCGGAGAGCCGGCGCGCGACCTGGCCCGGTTGCTGGATCTGCCGGAAGGGCCGGTGCAGCCGGCCTTCCGGCTCGCCTTTCCGGCCCGGCGCGACGCCTTCGGCCTGCCGCTCTTCGCCACCGAGCACCGGTCGCCGGAACTGCTGCGCCGGCCGGAGTGGGAGCACCACGCCAACGGCGCCACCGGCATCCTGCGCCTCGACCTGCCGAACCCGCTCGCCGAGCCGGCCCTGGCCGCCTGGGCGGCGCTGGACGGGGCGCGGCAGGAGGGCGATTCGGTCGCGGTCGGCGGCTTCACCCTCGGTGCTGGCGACCAGCCGCTGCTGCACATCGCCACCCGCGACCTCGATGCCTGCGAATCGGCGCTGCGGGCCGGCCATGTCGCCCATGCCCGGCATCCGGGCGAGCTGCGGGTGCCGCCGCTGCCGGGCACCGGCCTGGCGCTGCGCTTCGCCGGCTAGATCCGGGCAGGAGAATAATGCCGAACGGGCTCCGTGCGATCGCTTCGGCGTGATCCGATCCGGCCTCATCCCGCTGTTAACACATTGTTCTCTTGTATTAATCTGCGACCATGTTCATGTTACGTTCTATGGACAAGGCGCAGACCGATCTGGGTTCGGAAGCCCCGGCCGCTCCGGCGGCAGAGGGGGATCTGCGCGTGCTGGCGGAGCTGGTCGAGATCCAGATGTCGATCGCCCGGGCGACGCAGCAGGAGGCACTGCAGGCGCCGGCGTTGGGCGTCGACTATTGCCAGCGGATCGCCACCGTCGCGCGCTCGGTGCGGCTGACCCTGCTGCTCAAGGACAAGCTGTCCCGGCAGGTCGACGAGCGTCGCAAGGCGGCGGCGAAGCGTGAGGCGGCGCAGGAGGACTTTCACGATCTGCGGGTGAAGCTGGCGATGCTGGCGGCGGCCTACGAGGTGTCGGAGGACAATGAGGAGATCAACCGCCGCGTCACCGAGGTGCGCGAGCAGTTGGAGCGGCCGGAGGTGGTCGAGTTGATCGAGGCCAGCCGGGCGCCGGTCGCGGTGGCGGCGTTGTGCCGGCGCTGGGGCTTCCCGGTGCGGGTGGAGCGCTGGCTCGAGATGGCCGACGAGGCCATGGAGCAGCTGGGCTTCATACCGCCGCAGGACGGCGAGGACGACGAGGATCCGCCGGAGCCCCGCTCCGCTGCCTCCGGCCGCAGGCCCAAATCACCGGACACGGGGTGACCGCGTCGATTGGGTTCGCGTTGGCGAACCCAACACCCGGCCGCCATCGCGGCCCCCGATCCTGTTGGGTTCGCGTGCCGCGAACCCAACCTACCAAGCCGGTTCCTTTTGCCTCTCCCGCCTTGCGGGAGAGGTCGGAGGCGCTTGCGCCTCCGGGTGAGGGCCCTTTGTCGAGGTCCCGCTTTCACCCGCCGGCGCCAAGGACGCTCGACATCCCTGCCCGATGCACTGACCGGACCTCACTTCATTCCGCTCTAGCCGTCCACTCGGCGGCCGGTCGAGGCGACCGGCGCCTCCTCGGTCAGCTGCCGGAACTGCCGGTCGATCGCCTCGACCCGGCGTCGGAACTCGGTCCGGTCGCGGCCGGCCAGCGTGGTGCCGGTCGGCAGGTCGACGCTCAGCGGGTTGACCTGGGCGCCGCCGACCAGCACCTCGTAGTGCAGATGCGGCCCGGTCGCCATGCCGCTGGACCCGACATAGCCGATCACCTCGCCCTGCTTGACCCGCGCGCCCTTCTTCAGCCGGGCGAAGCGGCTCATATGGGCATAGGCGGTCGACAGCCGGCCGTTGTGCTGCAGCCGGATGACGCGGCCATAGCCGCGCTGGGTGCCGATCAGCTCCACCGTGCCGTCGCCGGCGGCGTAGATCGGCGTGCCGCTGGGGGCGCCGAAATCGACGCCGCGATGCATCCGGGTGTAGCCCAGGATCGGGTGGCGCCGGGCGCCGAATCGAGAGGTCAGCCGGGCTCCGTCGACCGGAGTGCGCAGCAGCAGCCGGCGCACGCTGGTGCCGTCGCGGTCGTAATAGTCGACCGTGCCGTCGCGGCTCTCGAACCGGTACATGGTCAGGGTCTTGTCGCCGAGATCGAGCCGCGCCATCTCGACCGGCCCCAGCCGGGCGATGCTGCCGTCCGGGCTGTGGTCCTGGCTGAATAGCACGGCGAATCGGTCGCCCGGCTGCAGGTCGCGCTGGAAATCGACCGAATAGGCCCAGGTCTTCAACAGCGACAGCACCACCGCGTCCGGCACCCCGGCCGCGGTCGCGTCGGCATAGAGGCTCGATTCGATCTCGCCGGCGATGCCGACCGGCCGGCTCTCCAGCACCCGCTCGGCCTCGCTGCTGCGGAAATTGCCGTCGGGCGTGCGCCGGGCGGTGACGGTGCGGTCGACCTCCGGCATCAGGCTGACCGCCTTCAGCACGCGTGCGCCGCCGCTGCGGTCGAAGGTCACCGTGATCGGCTGGCCGATTCGCAACCTGGTCGGGTCGTACAGCCCGTCCAGGGCGGCCGCGGCGGCATGGGCTTCGTCCTCGGCGATTCCGGCCTCGGCCAGCAGGCCGGTCAGCGTGTCGCCTTCCGCCACCTCCACGATCCGGCGCTCGCTGCCGCGCGGGGCCTGCGGCCGGCTCAGCCCTTCCGAGATGGCCGCCAGCACCCAATCCGCCGGCTCGTCCGGGGCCGGAAGCAGCGCGTCATAGGCGATCTGGTCGTGCAGTTCCGATCGGAGTGTCGGGGCCGCTGGGCCGGCGGTGGCGGCATCGGCGGGATGCGGGGATTCGGGGAGGATCAGAAAGGCACCGGCCCCGAGACCGGCCAAGGCGAGAATCGACAGGACTCCGAGCGGGACGATTCGCAATGGGTCGGTCTCCGAGGGGCGATGGGGAGGCTGCCCGTTGGGCCGGGGCGCGCCTGAATCTCCGGCCGAACATGCGGGAGCGGGGGAATCAGGTCAACCGGCCCGGCGGCTCCAAATCCTCCCTGGCCCCCTTGCGCGCATACGCGCGAATCTCCATCTAGGGGTGGCCGGATCGGGCGGAAGCGCCCCATCCGGTGGTGTTCGGAGCCTCTCTGCCTTGCGCGGGAAAGCACCTCGCGAGGAGAAAGTGCTGTTCGAAAAATTTTCGTCACAAAGCGTTTGACAGGCTCCGGTGACCCCCCTATAAACCGCCTCACCGACGACGACACGGCGGCGAGCGAAAGCGAAACGGCGGGTCGGACAGGGCAGCAGATGAAAATCTGGTTGCACTAAGAAGTCGGAAGGATTACATCGACGTTTCTGCCCTGGCGGGCCGGCCCGGGAAGGGGGCGGCGCGACGGGGGGATGCGGCTCTGGAGCCAGGAAACTGGTGTGAAGGGCGACGGATCTTGGACAAGTGAGAAGCATTGGAG
>NZ_JBQJIK010000129.1:0-13982 GCF_052078665.1 Inquilinus sp. CA228
GGGGGTCGGGCAGCGACTTCGACGTCAGGAAGCAGTCGCCCGACCGCAGCCGGGCCGGCGGCTGGCCGTCGACGGCCAGCCAGCAGCCGCCCTCGACCACGGCGTAGAACTTGACGCCGTCGGGCGCCGGCAGCCGCAGCGCCCAGTCGCCACCGGCCCGGAAGCCGGCGGAGACCGAGCCTCGGGGATTCAGCAGCGACAGGATGTCGGACAGCGGGTCCATGCGGGGCCTTCGGACGATCGCGACAGAGATCCGGAGTTTATTGCATTCCTGGTCCGGACGGACCAGTCCAGGATGGCATCACCGGCCCAGGCAGGCCGATGTCCCCTTCTCAGCGAAGCAGATCATGCCCAGCAGACAATTCCCCATCCGCTCCGGATTCGGGGCGACGACCACGGCTGTCGAGGCGCTCGCCGGCCGCGATCTCTCCGGCCTCACCGCCATCGTCACCGGCGGCTATTCCGGCCTGGGGACGGAGACGACGCGCGTGCTGTCCGAGGCCGGGGCGACCGTGGTGGTGCCGGCCCGCGACGCGGCCAAGGCCGGGGCCGCGCTGGCCGGGATGCGGCGGGTCGAGCTGGAGACGCTCGACCTCGCCGACCCGGCCTCGATCGACGCCTTCGCCGACCGCTTCCTGGCCAGCGGCCGGAAGCTGCCGATTCTGATCAACAGCGCCGGGGTCATGGCGCCGCCGCTGACCCGCGACGCCCGCGGCTACGAGCTGCAATTCGCCACCAACCATCTCGGCCATTTCCGGCTGACGGCGCGGCTGTGGCCGGCGCTGCGCCGGGCCGAAGGGGCCCGAATCGTGTCGGTCTCCTCGGCCGGGCACCGCTTCGCGCCGGTCGACTTCGACGACCCGAACTTCGAGCGCCGGGACTATGACAAGTGGCAGGCCTACGGCCAGTCGAAGACCGCCAATGCCCTGTTCGCGCTGGAGCTGGACCGTCGTGGCGAATCCGCCGGGGTGCGCGCCTTCTCGGTGCATCCGGGCGGGATCCTGACCGACCTCGTGCGCCATCTCGACATCGAGGATTTCCGCAGGTTCGGCCTGGTCGACGAGGAGACGGGCGAGGTCCGGCTGGAACGGCGCCAGGGCTTCAAGACGGTCGAGCAAGGCGCCGCGACCCAGGTCTGGTGCGCCACCAGTCCGCAGCTGGACGGGCTGGGCGGCGTCTATTGCGAGGATTGCGACGTGGCCGAGCCGGTGCCCGGCAACAGCGAGGAGCGGCGCGGCGTCAGCCCCTGGGCGATGGACCCGGAGGCGGCGGCCCGGCTGTGGCCGCTGAGCGAGCGCCTGGCCGACATCAGCTTCGACGCGGTGTGAGGCTAGGCGGCCGGCGGGCTGGGGTCGCGAAACCGGCGCCAGCCCTCGGCCCGCAGGGCGCAGGCCGGGCATTCGCCGCAGCCGCGGCCCCAGTCATGCGACTGGCTGCGGTCGCCGCGATAGCAGCTGTGGGTCTGGTCGCGGATCAGCCCGACCAGCGCCGCGCCGCCCAGGGACTCGGCCAGGCGCCAGGTCTCGGCCTTGTCGATCCACATCAGCGGCGTGTGCAGCACGAAGCGGGTCTCCATGCCCAGGTTCAGCGCCAGCTGCATCGCCTTCATGGTGTCGTCGCGGCAGTCCGGATAGCCGGAATAGTCGGTCTCGCAGACCCCGGCGACCAGGTGGCGCAGGCCGCGGCGATAGGCCAGGGCGGCGGCGAAGGTGACGAACACCAGGTTGCGGCCGGGCACGAAGGTGTTGGGCAGGCCGTTGTCCTGCATCGCGATCTCGACGTCGCGGGTCAGCGCCGTGTCGCTGACCTGGCCGAGCACGCCGAGGTCCAGCAATTGGTCGTCGCCCAGCCGCCCGGCCCAGGTCGGGAAACGGCTGCGCATCGAATCCAGGATGCCGGGCCGGACGTCGAGCTCGACCCGGTGGCGCTGGCCGTAGTCGAAGCCGATTGTCTCGACCCGGCCGAAGCGCTCCAGCGCCCAGGCCAGGCAGGTGGCCGAATCCTGCCCGCCGGAGAACAGCACCAGCGCGCCCTCGGCCGCAGCCCTCTCGCCCTGGTCACCGGCCATCATAGTCCGCCCAGCAGTTCGGGGTCTCGTAGACGGCGACAGCGGCCAGCAGCGGCAGCGTCGGCCGTACCCGGTCCCAGATCCAGATCGCGATGTGCTCGGCCGTCGGGTTCTCCAGCCCCTCGATCTCGTTCAGGCAGTGATGATCCAGCCGGGCCAGGATCGGCGCGAAGGCGGCCTCGACGTCGAAGAAGTCGACGACGAAGCCGGATTCGGGATCGACCGGCCCCTCCAGCCGCAGCTCGACCCGGTAGGAATGGCCGTGCATCCGGTGGCAGCGGTGCGTCGCCGGGACATTGGGCAGACGGTGCGCCGCCTCGAAGGTGAAGGCCTGGGTGATCCTCATGGCCAGACAATTTTCATGGAATGCCGATCAGCTTGTGGGTCTGCAGGCTCAGCCGCCATTGCGGGTGCGACAGGCAATAGGCGACCGCCGCCTCGGTGTTGGCGATGCGGTCCGGCCCGTCCATCGGCTGCAGCCAGAAATGGGTGAAGTCGAGACCGGCCACCGCCTCGGGCAGCAGCCCTGGCTGGGGGTAGACCAGCTTCAGCTCGTCGCCGCGGCGCGCGGCCAGGGGCGCGCCGGCCTTGGGGCTGACGCAGACCCAGTCCAGCTCGGCCGGCGGTTCGATGGTGCCGTTGGTCTCGACCGCGGCGGCGAAGCCGCGGGCATGGATGGCGTCCAGCAAGGCGCGGTCCAGCTGCAGCAGCGGCTCGCCGCCGGTGAACACGACGAAGCGCTCCGCCTCCGGCCCGTCCCAGCAGGCCGCGATCGCCGCGGCCAGGGCCTCGGCCGTGCCGAAGCGGCCGCCGCCCGGCCCGTCGGTGCCCAGGAAGTCGGTGTCGCAGAACCGGCACACCGCCTCGGCGCGGTCCTGCTCGCGGCCGGTCCACAGGTTGCAGCCGACGAAGCGGCAGAACACCGAGGCGCGCCCGGCATGGCGGCCCTCGCCCTGCAGGGTCTTGAAGATCTCTTTGACGACGTAGCCCATCACGCTGGTCCGGCGCGGCTCTCCGGGCGGTCCTCAGGGGGCGGGACCGTTGCCGCGCGGCGCGGTTTTAACCGGTTTCGCCGCGCGGGTCAGGTGCGAATTGCCGCGGCAGCCAACGCGACGGCCGGGCGGTCAGGCTCGCTGCCGCCCCAGGAAGTCCCGGATCAGCCCGGCGATCTCGGCGTGATGGGTCTCCAGCGCGAAATGGCCGGCATCGACGAAATGGATCTCGGCATCCGGCAGGTCGCGCTTGTAGGCCTCGGCCCCCGGCGGGATGAAGAACGCGTCGTTCTTGCCCCAGACCGCCAGCAGCGGCGGCCGGTGGGCGCGGAAATAGGCCTGGAACTCCGGATACAGCGCCACATTGGTGCGGTAGCTCAGGATCAGGTCCAGCTGGATCTCCTGCGCCTCCGGCCGCCGCATGTACCGGCTGTCCAGGGTGTAGCCGTCGGGCGACAGAAGCTCGGCCGGCGCGCCGTGCTGGTACTGGAAGCGGATCGCGTCGTCGGTCAGAGAGGCGCGGCAGGCCTCCCGGTGCTCGGCCGTGGGCTCGCGCCAATAGGCCTGCCACGGCCCCCATTCCTGGCTCAGCCCCTCGATATAGGCGTTGCCGTTCTGGCTGATGATGGCGCTGATCCGCTCCGGATGCTTCAGCGCCAGCCTCAGGCCGGTCGGGGCGCCGTAGTCGAAGATGTAGAGGGCGTAGCGCGTCAGCTCCATGGCGTCGGTGAAGCCGCCGATCACCTCGGCCAGCCGGTCGAAGCTGTAATCGAAGGACCCGCGCGGCGGGGCAACGGTGTTGCCGAAGCCCGGCAGGTCGGGCGCGATCACCCGGTAGCGGTCGGCCAGCAGCGGGATCAGGTCCCGGAACATGTGGCTGGCGGACGGGAAGCCGTGCAGCAGCAGCAGCACCGGCGCGTCGGCCGGCCCGGCTTCGCGGTAGAACACCGACACGTCGCCGACCTGCTTCGTGCCGTATCGCACGGTCATGGTGCCCGCCCTTTCAGGAAGAGGGGCCGCCGGTCGCTGGTCGGCCGCCCGCGCGGTGGCGGGAAGCAGGCCGAGCCCGCCGAGAAGGGTCAGCAGGGATCGCCTGCCCAGGTGCCGTGTCATCATCGCCTCGTGCGTTGTGGTCGAAGCCGATGTGGGCAGTTTCCGTTTCTGCAATAAGTCGGCATAGTCGCAATCTGAAATTGCAGGATCTGAAATCATGGACCGGCTCGACGCCATGGCCATCTTCCTGGCGGTCGTGGACCAGGGATCGCTGGCCGCCGCGGCCCGCGCCCTGGGGCGGTCGCCGGCCACCGTCACCCGGGCGATCGCGACGCTGGAGGCCCGGCTGGGCGAACGGCTGCTGCACCGGAACGCCCGCACCCTGCGGCTGACCGCCGGCGGCGAGCGCCAGGTCGCGATCTATCGCAGCGTCCTGGCCGAGCTGGAGGAGGCGGAGCGGAACCCGGATGCCGGCCGGCTGGAGGGGACGATCGGCATCACCGCGCCGGAGCTGTTCGGCCGGCTGAAGGTGATGCCGGTGCTGGAGCGGTTCCTGGCCGGCCACCCCGCGGTGCGGGCGCGGCTGTTGCTGCTGAACCGGGTGGTGAATCTGGTCGACGAGGGCGTGGACGTCGCGGTCCGGCTGGCGCCGCTGCCCGAGTCCGGCATCGTCGCGGTCCGCCTCGGCGAGGTGCGGAAGCTGACCTGCGCCGCCCCGTCCTATCTCGATCGATGCGGCGCGCCGGAGCAGCCGGCGGCGCTGTCACGGCACATCTGCATCGGTGCGGAGGAGGGCGGCGGCCGCGAGTTGTGGCGCTTCACCGACCGGTCCGCGTCCCGCGCCCGCACGGTCCCGGTCGCGCTCGAGCCGCGCATCGTCCTCAACAGCGCCGGCACGGCCGTGGACACCGCCCTTCGCGGCAGCGGCATCTGCCGGGTGCTGTCCTACCAGGTGGTCGACCATCTGGCGGCCGGCCGGCTGGTGGCGCTGCTGCCCGGCTTCGAGCCGGACCCGACCCCGGTGCATCTGGTGTTCCACCCGGTGCCGCGCCGCAACGCCGTGCTGCGCGCCTTCATCGACCACGCCACACCGCTGCTGCGGGCCGAACTGGCGGCGATCTCGTCCCGGATGGCGGCGGTGGCCGCACGCCCCTGAAACGAACGAGGCCCGCACAAGGCGGGCCTCGCATCTGGCATCCGGGCCGAATGATCAGGTGCTGGTCAGCTTCGACAGGTCGAGCGGCAGCGAGCGCAGGCGCTGGCCGGTCGCGGCGAAGACCGCGTTGCCGATCGCCGGCGCCAGCCCAGGCACGCCCGGCTCGCCGATGCCGGTCGGCGCCTCGGCCGAGGGCACGATGTGCACCTCGACCTTCGGCATCTCCGACATCCGGGTCGGCTCATAGGTGTCGAAATTGGCCTGCTCGACCTCGCCGTCCTTGAGCGTGATCTTGTTGCGCAGGACGACGGACAGGGCGAAGCCGACCGATCCCTCGACCTGGGCGTGGATCACGTCCGGGTTGACCGCGATGCCGCAATCGACGGCTGCGACCACCCGGTCGACCTTCAGCGCGCCGTCCTTGATCGAGACCTCGGCCACGGTGGCGACATAGGTGCCGAAGGACTGGTGCACGGCGACGCCGCGGCCGCTGCCCGCCGGCAGGGGCTGGCCCCAGCCCGCCTTCTCCGCCACCAGCGCCAGCACGCCGGCATGGCGCGGCTGGTCTTTCAGCAGTTCGGCGCGGAAGGCGACCGGGTCCTTTCCGGCCGCATGGGCCAGCTCGTCGACCACGGTCTCGACCGCATGGGCGGTGTGGGTGTGCCCGACCGAGCGCCACCACAGCACCGGCACGCCCTCCTTGGCGTTGTGCACCGTCGCGGTCAGGTCCGGCACCGCATAGGCGGTGTCCGACGCGCCCTCGATGCTGGTGGCGTCGATGCCGTCCTTCACCGCGAAGGCCTCGAAGGAGGTGCCGATCATGATCGACTTGCCGACCACGGTGTGGTCCCAGCCGCTGACGTTGCCGGCCGCATCCACCCCGGCCCGGACCTTGTGGTAGACCATCGGCCGGTAATAGCCGGCCTTCATGTCGTCTTCGCGGGTCCGCATCAGGTGGATCGGCGCCTTCATGCCGGTGGCCTTGACGATCATCGCCGCCTCGGCCGCGTAGTCGGCGTCCGGCGTGGCGCGCCGGCCGAAGGAGCCGCCGATGTAGGTCGAGGTGATCGTCACCTGCTCCGGCTTCAGGCCGAGGATGGCGGCGATCGTCGCCTGCTCGATGGTCTGGAACTGCGACCCCGCCCACCACACGGCGCCGTCGGCGGTCGGCTCCAGCACGCCGTTCAGCGGCTCCATCGGCGCATGGGCCAGGTAGGGGAACTCGAACTCCGCCTCCACCAGCTTGGCCGCCTTCTGCAGCGCCGCCGCGGCGTCGCCGCGCTTGCCCGCGGTCAGGCCGGGCGTCTGCGCCGTGGCCTTGTAGCCGGCCAGGATCGCGTCGGTGGACTGGCTCTCGGCCTTGGCGAAGTCCCACTCCACCTTCAGCGCCTCGCGGCCCTGCATCGCCGACCAGGTGTCGCGGGCCACGACCGCGACGCCGGTCGGGATGGTGACCACGTCGACCACGCCCGGCACCTGCTTCGCCGCGGCGGAGTCCACGCTCTTCGCCGTGCCGCCGAAGCGCGGCGGATGGGCGACCAGCGCGGTCAGCTGGCCGGGCCGGCGGACGTCGATCGAGAAGCCGGCCTTGCCGGTGATCTTGGCCGGCGTGTCCAGCCGCGGCACATGCCCGCCGACCAGGGTGAAGGCCTTCGGGTCCTTCAGTGTCACATCCGCCGGCGGGGTCAGCGTCGCCGCCTTGCCGGCGAGTTCGCCGAAGCGGGCGGATTTGCCGGAGGCGTGGCTGACGACGCCCTTCTGCACGGTGATCTCACCGGCCGGGACCTGCCACTCCGCCGCGGCCGCCTGCACCAGCATGGCGCGGGCGGTGGCGCCGGCCTTGCGCAGCTGGTCCCAGGAATTGGCGATCGAGGTCGACCCGCCGGTGCCCTGGATCGGGCCGAAGGCGAGGTTGTTGTAGAGCTTGGCGTCGGCCGGGGCGAATTCGAAGCGCATCTGGCCCCAGTCGGCGTCGATCTCCTCGGCGACGATGGTGGTCAGGCCGGTGGTCACGCCCTGGCCCATTTCGCAGTGCTTGATCAGCACCGTGACGGTGTCGTCCGGGGCGACGCGGACGAAGGCGTTGACGGCGAGGTCGCCGGCCGCGGCCATGGCCCGGCGGACGAGGGGCAGGTGGGTGGCGATCACCAGGGCGCCGCCCAGGGCGCTGGCGCCCTTCAGGAAGGATCGGCGATTCGGCCTGGCGAGATCGTCAGCGGTCCCGGGCACGGCCGGGACGACGATGGGCTGAGCAAACATGGATCGTCCCTCCGGTTCAGGCCAGCGACGCGGCGGCGTCGTGGATCGCGAGGCGAATGCGCTGATAGGTGCCGCAGCGGCAGATGTTGCCATCCATCGCCGAGACGATGTCGTCGTCGGTCGGCTTCGGCGTCTGGCTCAACAGGCCGATCGCCGACATGATCTGGCCGGACTGGCAGTAGCCGCACTGCACCACGTCGAGCTTGGTCCAGGCGGCGCGCACGGCCTCGGCGACCTTGCCCGACACGCCCTCGATGGTGGTGATCTTGCCGTCGCCGACATCGCCGACGAAGGTCTGGCACGACCGCACCGGCTGGCCGTCCAGATGCACGGTGCAGGCGCCGCACAGCGCCTGGCCGCAGCCGAACTTGGTGCCGGTCATGTCGAGATGGTCGCGGAGCGCCCAGAGCAGCGGCATCTGCGGATCGATGTCGAGCTCGTGGTCGGCGCCATTGATGTTGAGCTTCACCATGGTCGATGTCCCAATCTGGATGCGGTGCGGGGAACCGGGCACCGCGCCGGGGCTGGCTGTCCGCGTTGTCCGCGGATCTGGATCAAGATCTAGATCGAACGTTCGCTCTAATGCAGCTAAAACCTCACGGGTTTCTGGCAACGGCGCGCCAGCACCCTTCGGCGATATCGTCCAGGGTCGCGTCGTCCAGCGGCTCGTCCGGCGCCCGCCGGGCGAGGCGCGCGGCGACGGCGAAGGACAGGTCGTGGACGATGTCCGACGGCAGCGGCTTGAACGGGCTGCCGCCGTCGACCAGGCCGAGCCGGCGGGCGAGGATTGCGAAGTTCTTGTCCTCCCTCGCCAGCTCCTGCAGGTCGGTCGGGCAGTGGTAGGGCGAGTTCTCGTACTGCTCGAGGAACCGGGCCTCCAGCCGGTGGGTGCGGTAGAAATCATAGGCGTTGCGCCAGCTGCGCTTGAACGCCTCCTTCGGCGGAACGTCGTCGAAATCGCCCTGCAGCATGGCCCGGGCCTTCACCGTCTTGACCTGTTTGTAGAGGTCGCGGATCAGCTCGTCCTTGCTGGCGAAGTAGTGGTAGATCACGCCGGGGCTGGCGCCCGACCGCTTGGCGACCTGGGACATCGGCGTGTCGTGGAAGCCACGCTCCGCCACCAGCTCCAATGTCGCCTTCAGGATCGCGCACCGCTTGCTGTCGGTGTCGGGGAACACATCACACTCGATCGAACGTTCGTTCTAGTAATTAGCCGCTCCGCCAGGTTCGAGTCAAGGCTGGGTTCAAGTCAAGACTGGGGCGCGGTCAGCGCTTGGCGCAGTCCAGGATGTTCTCCAGCGCGGCGCCGGAGCCGGCGAGGGTGAAGGGCTCGGTCACCGCGGTCACCGCCGGCTCAGCAAGGCCGACGGTCAGCGCCTCGCCGCGGCGCAGGGACTCGACCAGCGCCCTCATCTGGTCGGTGGTGAAGGTCTTGGTCGGGGCCCAGTCGAAGCTGGTCGCGACCTCCTCGGCCGTGACGGCCATCGGCACCGCCGTGGCCTTGCCGTCGACGGTGAAGGTCACCGGCACCGACTTCGCCTCCAGGGTCAGCTTGCGGGGCAGCGAGAACAGCACATAGGCGCCGGTGCGGATCGCCTGGGCGCCCTGCGGCGCGATGTTTTCGGCGCAGTAGACGCCGAGATGGGCGCCGTCGGCATTGGTCAGCCCGGCATAGGCGGTGCCCATGTGGGTGCCGGTGCCCCAGCCCTCGGCCTCCTGGGCCGAGGCCGGCACCGCGATGGCAAGCAGGATGGGCAGGGCGAGAAGGACGGGGCGGGTCAAGCCGGGCTCCGAAACGAAGAAGGGCACGCCCAGCGTGCCCTTCCGATCGATCACATGTCGAGCAGGATGCGCTGCGGATCCTCCAGGCACTCCTTGACCCGGACCAGGAAGGTCACGGCCTCGCGCCCGTCGATGATGCGGTGGTCGTAGGACAGGGCCAGGTACATCATCGGCCGGATCTCGAGCTTGCCGCCCACCGCCATCGGCCGCTCCTGGATCTTGTGCATGCCCAGGATGCCCGACTGCGGCGGGTTCAGGATCGGCGTCGACATCAGTGAGCCGTAGACGCCGCCATTCGAGATGGTGAAGGTGCCGCCGGTCAGGTCGGCCATCGACAGCTTGCCGTCGCGCGCCTTGCGGCCCAGGTCGCCGATGGTCTTCTCGACCTCGGCGAAGGTCAGGCCGTCGGCGTCGCGCACCACCGGCACCACCAGCCCGTTCGGCGTGCCGACCGCGACGCCGATGTCGTAGTAGTTCTTGTAGACCAGGTCGTCGCCGTCGATCTCGGCATTGACCGCCGGCAGCTCCTTCAGCGCGACGATGCAGGCCTTCAGGAAGAAGGACATGAAGCCCAGCTTCACGCCGTGCTTCTTCTCGAAGCTGTCCTTGTACTGGTTGCGCAGCGCCATCAGCGCCGTCATGTCGACCTCGTTGAAGGTCGTCAGCATGGCGGCGTTGTTCTGCGCCTGCTTCAGCCGGGTGGCGATGGTCTTGCGCAGCTTGGTCATGCGCACCCGCTCCTCCCGGTCCTTCTTCGGCCGCGGGCCGCTCTCCGGACGGGTGAAGGCGGGGACCTCGATCACGCTGCCCGAAGCAGGAGCGGCGGCCGGCTTGGCGCCGCCGGAAGCCGCGGCCTGCGCGTCCTCCTTCAGGATGCGCCCGCCCTTGCCGCTGCCGGCGATGGCGCCGGCGTCGAGGCTGTTCTCGGCGATGATCTTGGCCGCCGACGGCATGGCGATCGGCGCGTCGCCGCCATTCACCTTGGCGGGAGCCGGAGCCGCGGCGGCGGGCTTGGCCGCCTCGGCCTTGGTCGCCGGCTTGGCGGCCGGGGCGCCGCTGCCCTCGCCGATGCTGCCCAGCAGCGCGCCGACCTCGACATTGGCGCCTTCCTCGGCGACCACCGATTCCAGCACGCCGGCGGCGGTGGCGTTGACCTCGAGCGTCACCTTGTCGGTCTCGAGCTCGACCAGCGGCTCATCCATGGCCACGGCCTCGCCCGGCTTCTTCAGCCAGCGGGCGACGGTGGCCTCGGTCACCGATTCGCCCAGGGCGGGCACCTTGATCTCGACGCTCATAGAGTCTCCATTCCTTCCGGTCCGTGCGGGCCGTGCTCGGGCCATTTGGAGTCAGTTGGCCGGGATCAGCCGGCCGACAGGGCCTCGTCGACCAGCTTGGCCTGTTCCTGGTTGTGACGGCGCAGCAGGCCGGTGGCCGGGGCTGCCGCCTCCGGCCGGCCGGCGTAGCGCGGCCGGGCGCTGCGATGCTTGATCTCGCCCAGGGCGGCCTCGATCTTGCGGTCGACGAAGTACCAGGCACCCTGGTTCTCGGGCTCCTCCTGGCACCACACCACGTCGGCGTTCGGATACTTCGCCAGTTCCGCGCCCAGCGTCTTGCGCGGGAACGGGAACAGCTGCTCCAGCCGGATGATGGCGACGTCCTTCAGGCCGCGCTCGTCGCGCTCCTTCTTGAGGTCGTAATAGACCTTGCCGGAGCAGATCACGACCCGCTTGACCGACTCCCCGGCCACCAGCTCCGCCGTCTCCGGCAGCACCCGGTGGAAGCCCGAGCCGTTGCCGAAATCGGCCAGGGTCGAGACGCAGTCCTTGTGCCGCAGCAGCGACTTCGGCGTGAACACCACCAGCGGCTTGCGGAAGTCGCGGTGCATCTGCCGCCGCAGCGCGTGGAAGTAGTTCGCCGGGGTGGTCAGGTTGACCACCTGCCAGTTGTCCTCGGCCGATTGCTGCAGGTAGCGCTCGATCCGGGCCGAGGAATGCTCCGGCCCCTGGCCCTCATAGCCGTGCGGCAGGAGCATCACCAGGCCGGACATGCGCAGCCACTTCTGCTCGCCGGAGGAGATGAACTGGTCGATGATGGTCTGGGCGCCGTTGGCGAAGTCGCCGAACTGCGCCTCCCACAGCGTCAGGGCCCGCGGCTCGGCCAGGGAATAGCCGTATTCGAAGCCCAGCACCGCGAATTCCGACAGCGGGCTGTCATGCACCTCGAAGGTCGCCTGGCCCTCGCGGACATGGTTCAGCGGGACGTAGCGCTCCTCGGTCTCCTGGTCGACCAGCACCGAATGGCGCTGGCTGAAGGTGCCACGGCCGGAATCCTGGCCGGACAGCCGTACCGGGATGCCCTCGGCCACCAGCGTGCCGAAGGCCAGCGCCTCGGCGGTCGACCAGTCGATGTCGCGGCCGGACTCGATCATCTGCGCCTTGGCCTTGAGCTGGCGCACGACCTTGGGATTGACGTTGATGCCCTGCGGCACGGTGCTGATGGCGCTGCCGACCTCGCGCAGCAGCCCGTCCGGCGCCGCGGTGGCGCCGCGGCGCTCGTCGCCAACGGCCGCGGTCAGGCCCGACCAGGCGCCGCCCAGCCAGTCCGCCTTGTTCGGCTTGTAGGAGGTGGCGGCCTGGAACGCCGCTTCCAGATGCTTCTGGAAGTCGCGGACCACGCCCTCGGCCTCGTCGGACGTCAGCAAGCCCTCATCGACCAGCTGCCGGGCGTACAGCTCGCGCACCGGCGGGTGCTGGGCGATGGTCTTGTACATCAGCGGCTGGGTGAAGGCCGGCTCGTCGCCCTCGTTGTGGCCGAAGCGGCGGTAGCAGAACATGTCCACCACCACGTCATGGCCGAATTCCTGGCGGAACTCGATGGCGATGCGCGAGGCGTGGACGACCGCTTCCGGATCGTCGCCGTTGACGTGGAAGATCGGCGCCTGGACCACCCGCGCCACGTCGGTGCAGTAGGGGCCCGAGCGGGAATAGACCGGCGCGGTGGTGAAGCCGATCTGGTTGTTGATGACAAAATGGACGGTGCCGCCGACGCGATAGCCCTTGAGGTCGGACATCATCAGCGTCTCGGCCACCACGCCCTGGCCGGCGAAGGCGGCGTCGCCATGGATCAGCAGCGGCAGGACGGCGGTGCGGTCCTCGTCGCGGCGCTGGGTCTGCTTGGCGCGGACCTTGCCGACCACCACCGGGTTGACGCATTCGAGATGCGACGGGTTCGCGGTCAGCGACAGGTGGATGACCTTGTCGTCGAACTCGCGGTCGGACGAGGTGCCGAGATGGTACTTCACGTCGGCCGATCCCTGCACGTCCTCGGGGTTGGCCGGGTTGCCCTGGAATTCCGAGAAGATCGCGGTGAACGACTTGCCGATGACGTTGGTCAGGGTGTTCAGCCGGCCGCGATGGGCCATGCCGAACACGACATCCTCGAGGCCCAGCTGCCCGCCGCGCTTCAGCACCTGCTCCAGCGCCGGGATCATCGCCTCGCCGCCGTCCAGGCCGAAGCGCTTGGTGCCGGTGTATTTGACGTTCAGGAAGCGCTCGAAGGTCTCGGCCGCGGTCAGGCGCTCATAGATCGCGCGCTTGCCGGCCGGGGTGAACTCGGTGCGGTTCTCGATCGTCTCGATCCGCTCCTGGATCCAGGCGCGGATCGCCGGGTCCTGGATGTGCATGTACTCGACGCCGATATGGCCGCAATAGGTGGCGCGCAGCCGGGTCACGATCTGCCGCAGCGTCGGCGTGTCGAGGCCGAGCTGGCCGGCGACATAGATCGGCCGCTCCATGTCGGCCTCGGTGAAGCCGTAGGTGGCGGGGTCGAGGTCCGGGTGCGGCTTGTGCGTGGTCAGGCCCAGCGGGTCGAGATCGGCCAGCAGGTGCCCGCGCACGCGATAGGCGCGGATCAGCTGCATCGCCCGCAGCGTGTCATGGGCGGCGCGGCGGATCGCGTCGGCATCCGGGGCGACAGCGGCGGCAGGCGCGGCCGGGGCCTTGCCGGGCTTTGCCCCCTTGGCCGGCGGCGCCTCGGTCGGCGCCTCCAGCCCGAAGGCCTCGCCGAGGCCGTTCAGCCTGGCCGCGGGGATGGCGCCGTTCTGCGGGCTCCAGGATGGTCCGGTGTCGACCTCCGCCTCGCCTTCGCCGAGACCGGCGAAGAAGGCACGCCAGCTCTCGTCCACCGAGGCCGGATCGGCCCGATAGCGATCGTGCAGCTCGGCGATGAAATCGGCATTCGGGGCGAACAGGAAGGAGCTTTGCTCCGACGGGCTACCCATTATTTCCAACGGCCGGTCTCCGGCCGTTTCCCTGGCGGTCGGTGGCCGCGTTGACGCCGCGGCCGGGCGGTCCCTTGGGGGGACGGGGCTCCAAGTGGCGCGCAACCTACGCCGAAAGTCCAAGAGATGAAAGGTATGTCGGGCGCGGAACGAGCAATTTCCGGCGCCATTACGACAGATCTCCCCCGCAAAGAACGCAAACGCGACATCGTGACCGGCGCGAACGGTCCGAATCGAGGGATCCGGACATCAAAAAGCCCCGACCGGCTGGGCCGGTCGGGGCTTCGCATCGTCCGCGGAAGGGATCAGCCCTTCATCGCCGCGAGCATGGTCTTGCCGAGCGATGCCGGGGAGTCGGCGACGGCGATGCCGGCGGCCTTCAGCGCCTCGATCTTGTGGTCGGCGGTGTCATGGCCGCCGGAGATCACGGCGCCGGCATGGCCCATGCGGCGG
>NZ_JBQJIK010000013.1:0-115793 GCF_052078665.1 Inquilinus sp. CA228
CGACTGGGCGGAGAGCGCCTCGATCCTCGGGTCGGAACTTGGGTTGCGGAGAGGGGCGACAGCGTCTCCGGCGTGTCGACGTCGAACAGCACGGCGGTGTCGCCGGCCTCGATCTCGACCACCTCGTCGGCATGCTCGCCGATCAGGTGGCGGGCGCCGACATCGCCGGCGACCGACGCCATGGCCGGGAAGAAGCGGCGGTCCCACAGCACCGGGTTGCCGCGCTTGCCCTGATGGGTCGGCACCACGATCGAGCGGCCCTCCGTCGGCGCATAGGCGGCGACCAGGCGCTCGATCAGCCGCGGGCTGATCCGCGGCATGTCGCCGAGGCAGACCAGCGCGGCGTCGGTCTCGTGCGGCAGCGCCGCCAGCCCGGCGGCGAGCGAGGTGCTGAGCCCCTCGGCATAGCGCGGATTGGCGGTGAAGGTGACCGGCCGGTCGGCCAGCGCCGCCTCGACCTGCTCGCGCTCATGGCCGGTGACGACGACGACCGGGCCGATGCCCTTGGTCCCGAGCACGGCGTCAACGGCGTGCGCCACCATCGGCTTGCCCTCGACCGGGGCCAGCAGCTTGTTCAGCTCGCCCATGCGGCGCGACTGGCCGGCGGCCAGCACCACCACGCCGACATTCGGCGCATGCGGCATGCCGTTGCCGTCGGCGGCACGGTCGCGGGGCAGGGGGCGGCTGGGGATCTCGGCCAGCAGGCCGCCGACGCCCATCGCCATGACGTCGAGGCGGGTGACGGTCAGGCCGGCGGCGATGCGCTGCAGCACCCAGTCGAAGCCGTTCAGCTTGGGCGACCGGGCGCAGCCGGGCAGGCCCAGCACCGGCATGGCGCCGATGCGGCCCATCAGGATCAGGTTGCCGGGGTCGACCGGCATGCCGAAATGCTCGACGATGCCGCCGCAGGCCTCGATCGCCGCCGGCAGCACGTCGCGCCGATCGGTGATCGCCGAGGCGCCGGCGATCAGCAGCAGGTCGAGGCCGAGATTCTGCACCATGCGGATCTCGCTGGTCAGCGCCGGCGCCTTGTGGTCCGACCGGCGTTCGCGCGCCAGCGTGCCGCCCAGCCTGGCCAGCCGCTCCGCCGTCACCTGGGCGGTCTTGTCCAGCACGCCCGGCTTGGTCGTCGGCAGCTTCGTCTGGATCAACCCGACCTTGAGCGGCCGGTAGCGGGCCAGGCGCAGCGCCGGCCCGCGCTGGGGCAGGGCGGCCATCACCTCGACCAGCGACTCCGCATCGCCCGGCGCGGCGACGGGGATGATCTTGACCGTCGCCACCATCTGCTTCGGCGCGACCTCGGCCCATTCCGGCAAAGTGGCGATGGTGATCGATTCGTCGAGCCGGTTCAGCCGGTCGATCCGCTCGCGGTCGATCACGACCACGCCGGCGGCCTCGGCATAGAGGTTGACCCGGCCGGTGAAGGCGGCGCTGGCGCTCAGCCCCGGCCCCTGCACCGCCGTGGCCACCCGCTCCGCCGCCTGGTCCTCATGGACATCGTCGCGCTCCAGCCGCGCCGCCTGCACCTCCTCGACGCCGGCGGCCTGCAGCGCCGCGATGTCGGCCGCGCTCAGCCGCCGGCCCTTGCGGAACAGCGTGCCGGCGGCGGCGACGGTGTGGGCCAGGATGGCGCCGGTGGCCTCGGCGACGGGCAGGGAGCCGAAGATCACGCGGGGGCCTTTCCGAGCGGTTCGGCGCCGTGCAGCACCGCGGTCATCTGCGCCATCACCGAGATCGCGATCTCGGCCGGGGATACGGCGCCGAGGGCGAGGCCGGCCGGGCCGTGGATCCGGGCCAGCGCATTGGCCCCGTGGCCGAGCGCGGTCAGCCGCTCGATCCGCCCGGCATGGGTCTTCCGGCTGCCGAGCGCGGCGATGTAGAAGGCCGGCGACCGCAGCGCCACGTCCAGCGCCGGGTCGTCCAGCTTGGGGTCATGGGTCAGGGTGACGACCGCGGTGCGGCCGTCCGGCTTCAGTGCCGTCAGGCCGTCATCCGGCCATTCGGTGCTGACCTTCACGCCGGGGAAGCGCTCATCCGACGCGAAGGCCCGACGCGGGTCGATCACGGTGACGTCGTAGCCGGCCAGCGCCGCCATCGGCGCCAGCGCCTGGGCGATGTGGACGGCGCCCACGATCGCCAGCCGCAGCGGCGGCACGAAGGCCTGGATGAACAGCTTGCCGTCCGCGGCGGTGCGGCTGCGGTTGTGGCGAAGCGCCTCCTCGATGGCGCCCTGCAGCGACTCGTCGACCGGCAGGTCGCCGGTCACCGCGCCGTCGACCACCAGGGACTGGGCGCCGCTGGCCAGGTCGGTGACAAGCGCGGCGGTCCGGTGCTCGGTCCGGGCCGCCTGCAGCGCGTCGAGGATCTCGCGCTTCACGACAGCCGCTCGACGAAGACCTGGACCTTGCCGCCGCAGGCCAGCCCGACGTCCCAGGCCTGCTCGTCGGTGACGCCGAAATCGAGCAGCCGCGGCTTGCCGTCTTCCATCACCTCGAGCGCCTCGCGCACCACGGCGCCCTCGATGCAGCCGCCGGAGACCGAGCCCTGCATCCGGCCGTCGCCGTCGATCACCAACTGGCTGCCGGCCTGGCGGGGCGAGGAGCCCCAGGTCGAGACCACGGTGGCCAGCGCCACCGGACGCCCCTCGGCGGCCCATGCCGAGGCCAGGGCCAGCACATCGTCATGATCGGTCATTGCACCATCTCCTGCTGGGCGGCGAGGTGCCGCCATCGGGCCATGCGTCTGTCGCCCCGCGCAGAGTCCTCGGCCAGCACATCCACCAGCGCGGCCAGGCTGGCCAGGCTGTGGACCGGTCGGAACTCGTCGACATGCGGCATCAGGGCACGCGCCCCCATAGATCTTGGCGCATAGCCGTCCCAACGCAACAGGGGGTTCAGCCAGATCAGGCGTCGGCTGCTGCGATGCAGCCGGTCGATCTCGTCCTCCAGCCGGTCGCCGGCGTCGCGGTCGAGCCCGTCGGTGATCAGGATCACCACCGCGCCCTGGCCCAGCACGCGGCGGCCCCAGACCCGGTTGAACTCGGCCAGGCAGGCGCCGATGCGGGTGCCGCCGCCCCAGTCCTGCGCCGCCCTTCCGACGCGGTCGAGCGCATCGTCGACATCGCGGCGGCGCAGCTGCCGGGTGATGTTGGTCAGCCGGGTGCCGAAGACGAAGCTGTGCACCCGGTCGCGCTCGGTCGTCACGGCGTGCAGGAAATGCAGCAGCATGCGCGAATACTGGCTCATCGAGCCGGAGATGTCGCACAGCACCACCAGCGGCGGCGGCCGGGTCCGGCGGATGCGCCGCGCCAGATCGATGGAATGGCCGCCGGCGCGCAGCGACTGGCGCAGCGTCTGGCGCATGTCGACCAGCGGCGCCGAATGGTGCGGGGCGTAGCGCCGGGTCGGCACGTCGCGCACCGGCAGGCGGAAGCGCGCGATGGCGGCCCGGGCGCGGGCCAGCTCCTCGGCGCTCATCTGCTCGAAATCCTTGTGCTGCAGCTTCTCGCGCTCGGAGAAGGTCAGGCTGGCGTCGACTTCAAGCTCCGGCGGCTCCTCGGCGTCGTCGGGCGCCTCGCCGCGGCCGGGCTGGTTGCGGTCGGCGAAGGCCTCGGCGACCCGGCGGTTGACCGCGCGCTCCTCCTCCTTGCCGGTGCGGATCTGCGGCAGCATCAGCGTCATGGCGCGCTTCAGCATGTCCGGATTGCGCCAGAACAGGTGGAAGGCCTGGTCGAAGATCTCGCGCTGGTCGCGCCGGTTCACCAGCGTGGCGTGCAGGGCCCAGTAGACGTCCTGCCGGCTGGCGATGCCGACCGTCTCCAGCGCCTCCAGCGCCGCCAGGGTGCGGCCAGGCCCGACCGGCAGGCCGGCGGCGCGCAGGGCACGGCAGAACTGCATGACGTTGAGGGCGAGGCGGCCGGTCTCGGCCGGGGCGGGATCAGCCATGGCGGCTGCTCCACTCCTCGGCGAGCAGGGCATAGACGACATCGTCGCACCATTCGCCCTTGGCCCAGACCGAGCGCCGGAAATGCGCCTCGCGGCGGAAGCCCAGCCGCTCGAACAGAGTGACGGAGCGGATGTTGCGCGGGTCGATCGAGGCCTGCAGGCGGTGCCGGACCTCGTCCGCGAACAGGCGGCGGATCAGCGCGTCCAGCGCCTCGGTGGCATGGCCGCGCCCCTGGGCGGCGCCGGCGAAGGTGACGCCCAGCTCCATCAGCCGTGGCTCCCCGGCCAGGACATGGATTCCGATGTCGCCCAGCAGCCGGTCGTCCGAGCGGTCGGCCACGGCGATCTGGAACCACTGGCCCGGCAGGCCATAGGCGGCCGCCTCCATCCCGGCGACGAAGGCCTCGGCCTCCTCGCGGCTGCAGCCGTCCCAGCCCTGCCAGCGCGCGACCTCGGGGTCGTCGCGATAGGCGCGGAACGCCCCGGCATCGCGCGCCGCGAAGCGCCGCAGGACCAGGCGGTCGGTCCGGATCGGGGCGAAGCCGCCGTCGCTCATACCGGCATGGTCACCGCGGCGGCGGCCGCGGCGTTGATCTCCGCCCGCATCTCGGACAGCAGCCGGGCCGCCTCGGCGCCCTGGATGCGCTCGATGTCGTCCTGGTACTTCAGGATGGTGCCGAGCGTGTCGCGCACCACGTCGGGATCGAGTTCCAGCGCATTCAGCTCGGTCAGCGCCTGGGCCCAGTCCAGCGTCTCGGCCACGCCGGGATGCTTGAACAGGTCCAGACGGCGCAGCTTCTGCACGAAGGCGACGATCTGGGCGCTCAGCGCCTCCGGCGTGCCCGGCGCCTTGGCATGCAGGATGGCGCGCTCGCGCTCCGCATTCGGGTAGTCGACCCAATGGTAGAAGCAGCGGCGCTTCAGCGCGTCGTGGATCTCGCGGGTGCGGTTCGAGGTGACGATGACGATCGGCGGCTCGGCGGCCTTGATGGTGCCGAGCTCCGGGATCGTCACCTGGAAGTCGGACAGCATCTCCAGCAGGAAGGCCTCGAACGGCTCGTCGGTGCGGTCCAGCTCGTCGATCAGCAGCACGGCCGGGCCGGCGACGTCCGGCTCCAGCGCCTGCAGCAGCGGCCGGCGGATCAGGAAGCGCTCGGCGAAGATGTCGCTGGCCAGCTGGTCGCGATCCTGCACGCCGCCGGCCTCGGCCAGGCGGATCTCCAGCATCTGGCGCTGGTAGTTCCACTCATAGACCGCCGAGGCGATGTCGAGGCCTTCGTAGCATTGCAGCCGCACCAGACGGCGGCCAAGGGTCGCCGCCAGCACCTTGGCGATCTCGGTCTTGCCGACCCCGGCCTCGCCCTCCAGGAACAGCGGCCGCTTCAGCCGCAGGGCCAGGAACAGCGCGGTCGCCAGCGGCCGGTCGGCGACATAGTCGCCGCGCGACAACAGGGCGAGGGTCTCCTCGACGGAGGCAGGCAGAGCGTTCATCAGACGAATCCCAATTTTCCGGCAGGATACGGGCATGGACGGGCAGGGGCCAGTGCCACCGCTGCCGCGGGCCGCCGCCCGGTGCTAGACTGAGCGTCATGACTGATCTCAAAAATCGGGTGGCCCTGGTCACCGGCGGCTCGCGCGGCATCGGCAAGGCGGTCGCCCTGGCGCTGGCACAGGCGGGGGCGGCGGTTGCCGTGAACTATCGCGAGCGCGGCCAGGAGGCGGAGGCTGTCGTCGAAGCCATCCGCAACAGCGGTGGCCGCGCTGCCGCTTTCGGTGCGGACGTTTCGCTTGGCGCCGCCGTGCACGGCATGGTCCACGACGTGGAGGACCGCCTCGGCCCGATCGACATCCTGGTCAACAATGCCGGCATGGCGGCGGTGCGCGGCCTCGATGACATCACCGAGGAGGATTTCGACCGTTCCATCGCGGTCAACCTGAAATCCGCCTTTCTCTGCACCCAGGCCGTCCTGCCGGGCATGCGGGCGCGGCGCTGGGGCCGGATCGTCAACATCTCGTCCATTGGGGCCCGCATCGGCTCCGGCTCGGTCAGCATCGCCTACGCCGCCGCCAAGGCCGGGCTCGAAGGCCTGACGCGCGGCTATGCCCTGCGGCTCGCGCCGGAGGGCGTGACGGTCAACGCCGTGGCGCCGGGCCTGGTCGACACGGAGATGGGCCAGCCGCTGATCGCGGCGGGTGTCGTCGCTCGCATCCCGGTCGGGCGCGCCGGAACGGGAGACGAGATCGCCCGGGCAGTCATGCTGCTGGTCGACAACGGCTACATCACCGGCCAGACGGTCGCGGTCAACGGCGGCTCGCTCTTCTCTTAACGCTGGCTAAGCCGCGTTCGGGATCGTCTCGCCGCGCAGTTCGGCGGCCGGGGTGAACAGCTCCTGCGGTCTGGGCACGCCGCGCAGGCGGCGGGTGCCGCAGGAGACCAGGCGCACCGGGCTCAGCTCGGCGAAGCGGGACGAGGTCAGGATGCGCCGGCCGATCAGCTTGGTCATCTGCTCGATCCGGGCCGCCCGGTTCACCTCCGGCCCGACCACGGTGAAGTCGAGCCGGTCGGGCGCGCCGATATTGCCGAAGATCACCTCGCCGACATGCAGCGCGATGCCGGCGTTGATCGCGTCCAGCCCTTCGGTCCGGCGGCGGTCGTTCATGGCATCGAGGCCGGCGAAGGCGTCCAGCGCGCCGATCAGGCTGCGGGCGCAAGCCTCCGCTGCCGCCTCGCCGTCGCCGAGGCGGAAGATGGCGAGAATGCCGTCCCCCATGAACTTCAGCACCTCGCCGCCGGCGCCGTGCACCGCGCCGACGACGATGGTGAAGTACTCGTTCATCAGCTGCAGCAGGGCGTCGCGCGGCGTCGCCTCGGCCCGGGCGGTGAAGCCGCGCATGTCGCAGAACAGGATCACGGCTTCGAGCGACCGGGCGCCGCCGCGGACCACCTCGCCCTCCAGGATCCGCCGGCTGGCCTCGCGCCCGACATAGGTCTCGAGCAGGTGGGCCATCTTCTGCCGGTCGACCATGATCTCGCAGACGGCGCCGAGCGCGGGCACGATGCGCTGCACCAAGGCGATCTGGTCGGCCGAGAATCCGTCCGGACGGTCCGAGACCATGCTGAAGCCGGCAGTCCGCGGCTCGTCGGTGCCGAAGCGCATCGGCATCAGCACATAGTCCGCCGCGCCCTGGTCGTGCAGCTCCTGCAGCAGAGGGAATTCCAGATTCGCCTCGGGGCCGACCAGCCGCCGGCGCACCATCCGGCCGGTGCGGTGCAACAGTCCCATCGGGCTATTCTGATAGATCGGACCGTCCGCCCGTTCGCGCTCAAACCGGATCTCGCGCACTTGGTCCAGCGCCGGCCGCCATTCATAGGACGCCGCGCTGATCAGGGGATGGAATTGCGGCAGGAGGAAGTTCAGGCGCCACAACGGGAACCCGGCCCGGACCAGGCGCTGGGCCACCTCCTGCAGCACCGGGGCTGGTGAGGGCAGGGCGCGCGCCGGCCCGAGCAGCCAGCAGATGATCTCGTCGGGATCGAGCATGTCCTGAGAATGGGCGGTGATCACAGATTCGGGAAGATGGCACGGCATGCAATGGCAGGCGGAGGATAGCGCTCCTTTGCAAGCCGGGGTGCTCGTGATAGTTTCGACCAGTCGATTCAACCAGTTGGGTGGTCACTGCATGCGCAGAGTCCAAGCGTCCGACGCCAAGACCCATCTGCCCCAGTTGCTGAGCGAGGTTGAACGCGGCGAGACCATTGTGATCACCCGGCACGGCCGGGCGATTGCCCGCCTCGTTCCCGAGACGGACCAGCGGCAGGATCGCTTGCGTCACGTCAAGGAACAGATCGCCGCCTTCCGCCGATCGGTGCCGCCTCTCGACGTGGAAGACGTCCTGTCCGCCCGTCACGAAGGGCACAAATACTGATGCCGTTCGTGGTCGATGCCTCGGTGTCGGCCTGCTGGCTGTTGCTGGATGAGTCGGATTCCCGCGCCGATGCCGCTTTTGCCAGGCTGGACACGGATCAGGCCATGGTGCCGGCGTTGTGGTGGTTCGAGATCCGCAACATCTTCATCATCAACGAAAGGCGCGGCCGCGTCGATGCAGCCGATACCCATCGTGCCCTGGCCTTGCTGGAGGGTTTGCCGATCCTGGTCGACCGGACGCCGGACGAGTCTTTGAATCTGACCCTGGCCCGCCGCCACCGCCTGACCGTCTACGATGCTGCCTATCTCGAGCTGGCGCTGCGCAACGGCCTGCCGCTTGCCACCCTGGACGCCGAGCTTTCGGCAGCGGCGCGGGCCGAGAACGTCGAATTGCTGGGGACCTGACGGCAACGGCCTGTCCCCGGTCTCCCGGAGACAGGCCGTCCGTCGGGAGCAGGAGGATCAGCCGGCGGCCTGGACCGCCCGCTTGGCCATCACCTTGACCAGATGGGCCCGGTATTCGGCCGAGCCGTGGATGTCGCCGTTCATGCCGCCGGGGCCGACCGACAGCCCGTCCAGCGCCGTCGCCGAGAAGCTGCCGGCCAGCGCCTGCTCGGCCTCGGTCCAGCGGAACACCCCGTCCGAGCCTGCGCCGGTGACCGCGACGCGGATGCCGGCGGCGGTCTTGGCCACGAACACCCCGACCATGGCGTAGCGGCTGGCCGGGTTGTCGAACTTGATGTAGGCCGCCTTCTCCGGCTTCGGGAAGTGGATCGCGGTGATCAGTTCGTCCTCCGCCAAGACCGTGGTGAACAGACCCTGGAAATAGTCGGCGGCCGCGATCTCGCGCTTGGTCGTGCGCATGGTGGCGCCAAGGGCCAGCACCGCCGCGGGATAGTCGGCGCTGGGGTCGTTGTTGGCGACCGAGCCGCCGAGGGTGCCGCGGTTGCGGACCTGGGCGTCGCCGATGTCGCCGGCCAGGGCGGCGAGGGCGGGGATCACCCGCTGCACCACGTCCGACGCCGCGACCGCTGCATGGGTCGTCATGGCACCGATGGTCAGGCCGCCATTCTCCTCCTTGATCCCCTTCAGCTCGGCCGCGCCGCCGAGGTCGACGACGTCGGAGGGCGAGGCCAGGCGCTGCTTCAGCGTCGGGATCAGGGTCATGCCGCCGGCCAGGAACTTGCCGTCGGAGGCGGCGGTCAGCTTGGCCACCGCGTCGGCCGCGGAGGAGGCCTTGTGGTAGTTGAAGGCATACATGGTCGTCTCCTCACTCGGCAGCCAGAGCGGGTGTGTGGATCGCCCGCCACACCCGCTCCGGCGTCGCCGGCATGTTCATGTCGCGGCCGATGGCATCGGTGATCGCGTTCATCAGCGCCGGCGGCGACGCGATCGCCCCGGCCTCGCCGCAGCCCTTCACCCCGAGCGGGTTGGAGGGGTTGATGGTCTCGATCATGCCGACCTTGAAGCTCGGCAGGTCGTCCGCCCGCGGCATGCAGTAATCCATGAAGGAGCCGGTCAGCAGCTGCCCGGTCTCCAGGTCGTAGGCGCAGTTCTCCATCAGCGCCTGGCCCAGGCCCTGGGCGAGGCCGCCATGGACCTGGCCCTCGACGATCATCGGGTTGATCACCCGACCGAAATCGTCGACCGCCGAATAGCTGGCGATGGTGACGACGCCGGTGTCGGGGTCGACCTCGACCTCGCAGATCTGGGTGCCGGCCGGGAAGGTGAAGTTGATCGGGTCGTAGAAGGCGCTCTCCTCCAGCCCCGGCTCGACCCCCGCGGGATAGTTGTGCGGAACGTAGGCGGCGAAGGCGACCTCCTGGATCGTCTTGGCCCGGTCGGTGCCGGCGACGGTGAACTTGCCGTCCTTGAACTCGATGTCGGCCTCGGCCGCCTCGAGCTGGTGGGCCGCGATCTTCTTGCCCTTGGCGATGATCTTCTCGGCCGCCTTGAAGATGGCGGAGCCGCCGACGGCGAGCGAGCGCGAGCCGTAGGTGCCCATGCCGAAGGGCGTCTTGTCGGTGTCGCCATGCACGACCTCGACCTGGTCGGCCGGCACGCCGAGATAGCTCGACATCAGCTGGGCGAAGGTCGTCTCGTGACCCTGGCCGTGGCTGTGACTGCCGGTGTGGACGGTGACGTTGCCGGTCGGGTTGAACCGGATCTTGGCCGATTCCCACAGGCCGACGCCGGCGCCCAGCGACCCCACCGCGGCCGACGGCGCGATGCCGCAGGCCTCGATGTAGCTGGAGAGGCCGATGCCGCGCAGCTTGCCGCGGCTGGCGCTCTCGGCCTTGCGGGCCGGGAAGCCGGCATAGTCTGCCAGCGTCAGCGCCGCCTCCAGCGCCTGGGGATAGTCGCCGCAATCATAGGTCATGATCACCGGCGTCTGGTACGGGTACTGGTTCGGCTGGACGAAGTTGCGGCGGCGGATCTCCGCCGGGTCCAGCTTCAGCTCGCGCGCCGCCAGCTCGACGATGTGCTCGATGACATAGGTCGCCTCCGGCCGCCCGGCGCCGCGATAGGCGTCGACCGGCGCGGTGTTGGTGTAGACGCCGTCGACCTCGCAGTAGATCGCCGGGATGGCGTATTGGCCGGACAGCAGCGGCGCGTAGAGGAAGGTCGGCACGCAGCTGGCGAAGGTCGAGAGATAGGCGCCGAGATTGGCCGTGGTGTGCACGCGCAGGGCCAGGAACTTGCCGTCCTGGTCCAGTGCCAGCTCGGCATGGGTGACGTGGTCGCGGCCATGTGCATCGGCCAGGAAGCTCTCGCTGCGCTCGCCGGTCCACTTCACCGGCCGGCGGACCTTCTTCGCCGCCCAGACACAGACCGTCTCCTCGGCATAGATGAAGATCTTCGAGCCGAAGCCGCCGCCGACATCGGGCGCGATCACCCGCAGCTTGTGCTCCGGCGCGATGCCGATGAAGGCGGACAGCACCAGCCGGGCCACGTGCGGGTTCTGGCTGGTGGTGTAGAGGGTGAAGCTGTCCGAGCCGCGGTCGTATTCGCCGATCGCCGCCCGCGGCTCCATCGCGTTCGGGATCAGCCGGTTGTTCTGCAGGTCCAGCTTGGTGACATGGGCGGCGCGGGCGAAGGCGGCCTCGACATCGGCCTTGTTGCCCAGCTCCCACTCATAGACGGTGTTGGCCGGGATGTCGTCATGCACCAGGGACGTGGCGCTGCGGGCGCTGTCGGTGGCGACGACGGCCGGCAGCTCCTCGTAGTCGACCTCGATCTTCTCGGCCGCGTCCTTGGCCTGGTCCTTGGTCTCGGCGATCACCACCGCGACATGGTCGCCGACATAGCGGACCTTGCCCTGGGCCAGCGCCGGGTGCGGCCCGGCCTTCATCGGCTCGCCGTTCTTCGACTTGACCAGCCAGCCGCAGATCAGCCCGCCGACCTTGTCCTTGGCCAGGTCGTCGCCGGTGAACACGGCCAGCACGCCGGGCGCCGCCTGGGCCGCGCTGGTGTCGATGCCGCGGATCCGGGCATGGGCCACCGGCGAGCGCAGGAAATAGGCATGCGCCTGGCCGGGGCGATCGATGTCGTCGGTGTAGTGACCGTTGCCGGTCAGAAAGCGATAATCCTCCTTGCGGCGCAGCGGGGCGCCGATGCCGTCATGTGCCATGATCGCGCCCCCCTCATTCGGCCGCAACGCGCTGGCCGCCGGATTTGGCGGCGCAGTCGAGGACGGCCTTGACGATGTTGTGGTAGCCGGTGCAGCGGCAGATGTTGCCTTCCAGCCAGTCACGGACCTCGTGCTCGGTCGGGTTCGGGTTGGTCTGCAGCAGGTCGACCGCGCTCATCACCATGCCGGGCGTGCAGAAGCCGCATTGCAGGGCGTGATTCTCGCGGAAGGCCTCCTGCATCGGGTGCAGCGTGCCGTCGGCGGCGGCGAGGCCCTCGATCGTGGTCACCGCGCTGCCTTCGGCCTGGACGGCCAGCATGGTGCAGGACTTGACCGACCGGCCGTCGACATGGACGACGCAGGCGCCGCACTGGCTGGTGTCGCAGCCGACATGCGTCCCGGTCAATTGCAGGTGTTCGCGCAAAAGCTGTACGAGCAGTGTGCGCGGTTCGACCTGCCGCGTCACCGACCTCCCGTTCACCGTCAGGGTCACGGTGGTGGTCATGGATTCCTCCCAAGCTGGCGTCAGGCCGACCGATACCCGCCGCGGCTGTTCAGCGCCGCTTGCGGGCGGCCGGTCAGGCCACCCGGAACGAAGGCTAAGGTTTCGTCAGACGTTCGGTCAAGCGAGCCGAAGGTCGGTTCCGCCTGCGTTACAAATACAGGTACAGCAGCACCAGCACGATCACGACCAGGGCCGTGATCCAGACCGCCGGGCTCAGGCCCCCGCGGCGCTCCTCGGCCACGGGCGGCGGGGCGGGGCGAGGCGGTGGAGCGACCGCAGGCGCGGGCTTCGGCGCCGGCTCGGTGGCAGGCACAGGCTGCGGCGCGGGAATCGGCTCGGCGGTGGCGAAGCCCGGGGCCTCGGCCGGGCTCGGCGGCGTCACCACCGTCTCGGCCGGGACCGGAGTCGGAACCGGGATCTCGGGCGCGGCCGCAGCCGGCGCGGGGGCCGGGGTGGGAGCGGGCGCCGCGGCGCCAGCCCCGGCGCGCTGCTCCATCTCGGCGGCGAAGCGGGTGAAGAAGTCGTCGGCCATCTTCTTGGCGGTGCCGTCGATCAGCCGGGCGCCGAGCTGCGCCAGCTTGCCGCCGATATTGGCCTTCACCGCGTAGCGCAGCATGGTGCCGTCGCCGTCCTCGACCAGCTTGACGTCGGCGCCGCCCTTGGCGAATCCGGCGGCGCCGCCCTTGCCTTCGCCGGAGATGGTGTAGCTCTCGGGCGGGTTCAGGTTGGACAGGGTGACCTGGCCCCCGAAGCTGGCCTTGACCGGCCCGACCTTGGCGGTGACGGTCGCCGTCATCTCGGTCGGCGAGGTCTTCTCCAACGTGTCGCAGCCGGGAATCGACCGGCGCAGCACCTCGGGGTCGTTCAGCCCCTCCCAGACCACCGACCGCGGCGCCGCGATCCGATGCTCGCCTGTCATCTCCATGGCACGATTCCTTCGTCTTGAGCCGGCCGGCTCCGTCCTGTCGAAGCTAGTGCGGCCCATCGGCGGCGACAACCCTACCTAAATACGAGCCATGGCGTTGAGATCCAGGTCGCTCGAATGGGCTATGGCGTGATAAATCGGATTTAAGAGCCCAGTTTCTCGCGCAATTCTTTGATCTGCGCGTCGCGCACCTTTACACGAGCTTTTAACATCTCTACTTCGGCTTTGGCCTCTTCTTTCTCGGCAATGAGTTTTCGTTCGCGAGCGCTGTAGTTCGTATCTCCAGGTTTGCGTGCCATGTCCGAGTCCTCTATCCAGAAATCTATCGATAAATTTGCAGATAAACTGGCTTCCGTCAACCGGGTTGGCTAGCCCTGCCGTCATCGCCATACTCCGGCCGCCTGAAGCAAGAACGGGGAAGGGGTGTTCATGCCGGTGTTTCGACAAGCCCGCCGCCGCGTCGGAGTCGCGGCGGGAGCGATAGCTTTAATGTCGATCGCACCGGCCCGGGCTGCCACCGAAGGTACCCCCCATCTGAACGGGTCCGAGCTCGGCCTGGCCTGGATCATTCCCTTCGCCGGCATCCTGCTGTCGATCGCGCTGCTCCCACTGATCCGGCCGCATTTCTGGCACCATCATTTCGGCAAGGTCGCCGCCTTCTGGGGCCTGGCCTTCCTGGTGCCCTTCGCCGCCATCCATGGCGCCGATCTGGCGCTGTACGAGGTGCTGACCGTCGCGCTGACCGAATACCTGCCCTTCATCATCCTGCTGGCGTCGCTGTTCGTCGTCGCCGGCGGGGTGCGGCTGAAGGGCACGCTGGTCGGCACACCGGCGGTCAATCTCGGCATCCTTTTCGTCGGCACCGCCATCGCCAGCTGGATGGGCACCACCGGCGCCTGCATGCTGCTGATCCGGCCGCTGCTGCGCGCCAATGAGAACCGGCGCTACCGCGTCCACACGGTGGTGTTCTTCATCTTCCTGGTCGGCAATATCGGCGGCGCGCTGACGCCGCTGGGCGACCCGCCGCTGTTCCTCGGCTTTCTGCAGGGCGTGTCGTTCTTCTGGCCGACCCGGCACCTGCTGCTGCCGATGCTGGCCTGCTCGGTCATCCTGCTGGCGGTCTATGCCGTCCTCGACACGGTGCTGTTCCGGCGCGAGCACGGGCTGCGCGAGGTGCCGCCGGAGCCGCGCGTGCCGTTCGGGCTGGAGGGCGGGATCAACCTGCTGTTGCTCGTGGGTGTCATCGGCGCGGTGCTGCTGAGCGGCGTCTGGAAGCCGGGCGTCGAGCTGACCGTCCATCACGTGCCCGTGGCGCTGGAGAATCTGGTCCGCGACCTGCTGCTGATCGCCATCATCGGCCTGTCCTGGATGCTGACCTCACAGGAGAGCCGGCAACTCAACGACTTCAACTGGTTCCCGATCGTCGAGGTCGGCAAGCTGTTCGCCGCGATCTTCGTCACCATCGTGCCGGCGATCGCGATCTTGCGTGCCGGCCGCGACGGGGCGCTGGCCGATCTGGTCGACCTCGTCGGCGGCACCGGCGAGCCGAACAACCTGGCCTATTTCTGGCTGACCGGCGCCCTGTCCAGCTTCCTCGACAACGCGCCGACCTATCTCGTGTTCTTCAACATGGCCGGGGCCGACGCGCAGCACCTGATGGGGCCGCTGGCAACGACGCTCGGCGCCATCTCCGCCGGCGCCGTGTTCATGGGGGCCAACACCTATATCGGCAACGCGCCGAACTTCATGGTGCGGTCGATCGCGCAGGAGCGCGGCGTCGCCATGCCCAGCTTCTTCGGCTACATGGCCTGGTCCTGCGGCATCCTGCTGCCGCTGTTCGTGCTGGTGTCGCTGCTGTTCTACGCGGGAGCGTGAGCGAGGAAGGCGAATGAAACGCCGGGCTATCGAGGTGGTCGACTACGACCCGGCCTGGCCGGCACGGTTCGAGGAGATCCGCGCCGGGCTGGAGCGGTTGCTGGACGGTCTCGTCCTCGATATCCACCACATCGGCAGCACGGCGGTGCCCGGCCTTTGCGCCAAGCCGAAGATCGACGTCGACATCGTGCTGCGCTCGGCCGCCGCAATTCCCGAGGCGATCGCGCGGATGCAGGCGGCCGGCGACTACGCCGATCACGGCGACAGGCATCGCGACGGCATGTGGACCTTCACCACCGGCCGCGGTTCGCGCGGGCAGCGGCTGTATCTCTGCGCGCCGGGCACCGCGACGCATCTGCGCCGGATGCTGTTCCGGGACCATCTGCGTCACCATCCCGACGCCGCGGCCGCCTATGCCGCGCTGAAGCGCCGGCTGGCCTCCGAGACTGAGGACGATTGGGATTACTACACCGGCGGCAAACGATCTTTCGTTGACGAGACCGTGCGTCGGGCGGCTGCCGAGCGGATCGATAGCGTTTCTGGCGGGCGCAGCGAGATCTGCAGGGCCATCCTGGAGGATTTGCCGCGATGGTTTGGCATTCCGGCGGCGAGAGAGGCCTATGTCGCGGCTGCGGCCGACCTGCCGATGCTGGCTTGCAGGGCGTCGGACGGGTCTGCGCTCGGCTTCGTCTCGATAAAATTCCAGACCACCGCTGCCGCCGAGATCCACATCCTGGGCGTCCGGCTTGACTGGCATCGCAGCGGCATTGGTCGCGCGCTGGTGGATGCGGCCGACCAGTTCGCGGCGCATCGGGGATGCCGTTACCTAACGGTCAAGACGCTTTCGCCGGCAAAACCAGACCCGGCCTACGAGTGCACACGGCAATTCTATCATGCCGTCGGCTTCGCCCCGATTGAGGATCTGCCGACACTGTGGGGTGCCGACAATTCGTGTCTGCTCATGCTCCGCCCGGTCAACTCGCCGAGACAGCCGAAAGCGCCGCTCGATGTACGACTATGACGCCCAGTACCGGCGCCTGCGGCATGCGGGGCTGCCCGGATGGGCCGGCGATCAATACGAGCGTGGGCTGGCCGGCGTGGCCGAGACGCTCGATCGGCTGGAGCGGGAGGGGATTCTGCCGGCGCCGCCGGCCCGGATGCTCGAGCTCGGCTGCGGCAACGGCCTGTCGTCGTATCTGATGGCCGGGAAGGGGTATGAGGTCCACGGCATCGACATCGCCGGGACCGTCGTGGCCTGGGCGCGGGAGCGGTTCGCGGCGGCCGGGCTCCGCGGATCGTTCCACCAGGGCACCGTCTGCCGCATGCCCGTCTTCGCCGATAGTTCCTTCGACATCGTGTTCGACGGCAGCTGCCTGCACTGCCTGATCGGCGGGGACAGGGGGCTGTGCCTTGCGGAAGTCCGCCGCATCCTGCAGCCCGACGGGGTCCTCGTGGTCAGCAGCATGTGCGGCGAGCCCCGATCCGGCGACGCCAGGGCCCGCTTCGATTCGCGGACGTACTGCCTGATGCAGGACGATCACCCTTACCGGACCCTGAAGCCCTTGGCGGCGATCGAGGCCGAACTCGCGGAGGCGGGTTTCGCGGTGCGGGATCGCAGCGTCCGCGTCAATCCGTGGTGGGACCACGCCACGCTGGTCTGCAGCCGGGCAGGCTAGCTCGCCGGCCCGACATAGCCGAGATAGTCGGCGATCTCCGGCAGGGGCGGGCGGGTCAGCAGCTCGGTCGCCGGGCCGGTGGCGGCGATGCGGCCGTCCTCGATGAAGGCCGCCTGCGCGTCGATGCCGGGCAGGGCGTCGAGCTGGTGGCTGACCATCAGCACGGTCAGGCCGCGCTCCTGCCGCAGCCGGTCGACCAGTTGCACCATCTCGCGCCGCTGCGCCGGGCCGAGCGCGGCGAAGGGCTCGTCCAGCAGCAGGATCGGGCGGTCGCGCACCAGGCTGCGGGCCAAGGCGACGCGCTGGCGCTCGCCGCCGGACAGCTCCGCCGGCCGGCGCGCCTCCAGCCCCGACAGGTCGACATGGGCCAGCGCCTCCTGCACCCGCGCCGCGTCGGCCGGGCTCAGCCGCCCCGGATGCAGGCCCAGCGCCACATTCTTCGCCGCCGTGAGATGCGGGAACAGGTTGTGGTCCTGGAACAGCGTGGTGACCGGCCGGGCCGCCGGTGGCAGGCCCGTCGCGTCGCGGCCGAGCAGGCGCAAGGCGCCGGACAGCGACGCTTCGAAGCCGGCGATCAGGTTCAGGAGCGTGCTCTTGCCGGCGCCGCTCGGCCCGAACAGCACGACGAAGGCGCCGGCCTCGACCGTCAGGTCGAAGCGCATCGCCATCGCCTCGTAGCGATAGGTCAGGCCCTCGATCTCAATTGCGTTTCTTTCAGTCTGGGGCTTGGCCACCGAAGATCCTCTCGATCAGGCCGAACAGGGCCAGCCCCATCAGCACCAGCAGCAGCACCACGGTCGACGCCTCCTGCAGCCGGTAGGCGCCGAGCAGCTGCGCCACCAGCATCGGCAGGGTCTGGTTGCCGTCGCTGCCGAACAGGGCGGCGGCGCCGAGGTCGCCGAACGCCAGCCCCGCCGCGATCGCCATGGCGAAGCCGGCCGGCCGGCGCAGCAGCGGCCATTCCACCAGCCGCAGCCGAGCCCAGCCGGACAGGCCCAGGCTGTCGGCCAGCCTGCCGTGCCGATGCTGCGCCAGCTCGGCGGCGCCGACCAGCAGGCGCAGCACGAAGGGCAGGGCCATCAGCGCATTGACCATGGCGACGATCGGCAGCGCCCAGAACCGCAGGTCGGCGGTGCCGAGCAGCATGACGAACAGCCCGGCGCCGAGCGCCAGCGGCGGCACCACCAGCACCACAGTGCCGCTCAGCTCGAACAGCCGCGCCAGCCGGTGGCGGCGTCTCCCGATGCGCAGCACGGCGATGCTGTGCGCCAGCGCCCAGCCCAGCACCAAAGCGAGCGTGGCGGCGCCGAGGGCGACAGCCAGGCTGCGCCCGGCGGCGTGCCACAGGGCCGGGCTGGACAGGATCGGCTTGCCGATGCCGCCCAGGCCCTCGACCAGGATCGCGACCAGCGGCAGCAGCACGTAGCCGGCGGCCAGGGCCAGCACCACGGCGTCGATCGTCCGGGCTGCCCGCGTCTGGCCGTCGCCGCGCAGCACCGGCCGGCCGACGCCGCCCTCGTCGGCGACACGGCCGGTCAGCCGCATCGCCGCCAGCACCAGCAGGGCGCAGAGCGCGACCTGGAGCAGCGACAGGGCGACGGCGCGGCCGGGGTCGAAGTCGAAGCGCAGCGCCTGGTAGATCGCGATCTCGATGGTCGCCGAGGCCGGGCCGCCGCCGAGAGTCAGGACCACGGCGAAGCTGGTGAAGCACAGCAGGAAGACCAGTGCGGCGAGGCCGGGCAGCTGGCGCCGCAGCATCGGCCATTCGACCAGCCGGAACAGGTCGGCGCCGCGCAGCCCCAGCATCGACGCCAGGCGCCAGCTCTCGGCCGGGATGGTGCCCCAGGCCGCCAGCAGCACGCGCACGGCGAAGGGCATGTTGAAGAACACATGCGCCAGCAGGATCCCGGTCAGGCCGTAGATGTTCGGCCGGATGGTCAGCCCCAGCGCCGCGAACAGGTCGGCGAGCAGGCCGGAGCGGCCGAACACGGTGAGGATGCCGAAGGCGCCGGCCACCGCCGGCACGATCATCGGCAGCCCGAACAGGCGCAGCAGCAGGGTGCGGCCGGGGAAGCGGCGGCGCGACAGGGCGCGGGCGACCGGGATGGCGATGGCGACGCTGATCAGCGCCGACAGCCCGGCCTGCAGCGCGGTGAAACGCAGCATCGACCAGAGATAGGGGTCGGCCCAGACGGAGAGCAGGTCGATCCCGGACGCGGCGCGGAGGAGGCCGGTCGCCGCCGTGGCGATCAGCGCCAGGATGGCAAGCAGGGCCAGCAGGCCGGGCAGGGAGGGAAGTGCACTCCCCGTAGGTTGGGTTCGCCGTGGCGAACCCAACAGGCTGGCTCCGCCGCGGGATGTTGGGTTCGCGGGCCGCGAACCCAACCTACGTGGGCTCAACGACTGGTCGCCTGCAGCCATTCGGCGATCCAGGCGGCGCGGTTGGCGGCGACCTCCTCCGGCGGATACAGCAGGGCCTTGGCCGGGGTCGGCAGGGCCTTGTAGGCGTCGGGCAGGCCGGCCTTCGGCGTCACTGCCGGATACATCCATTGCGTCGTCGGCAGCAGGTCCTGGAACGCCGGGCTCAGTATGAAGGCGAGGAACCTGTCGGCCAGCTCCGGGTGCGGGGACGAGGCCAGCTTGGCCGCGACCTCGACCTGGAGGTAGTTGCCCTCGCTGAACACCGCGGCGCCGACGTTGCTGTCGTTCTCCGCGATCACGTGATAGGGCGGCGAGGTCAGATAGCTGAAGGTCATCGGCACCTCGCCCTTGCGGAACAGGCCGTAGCTCTCGCTCCAGCCCGGGGTCACGGTGAGGATCCGTGGCTTCAGCTTCGCCCAGGCCTCCGGCGCCTTGTCGCCGTACACCTGCTTGACCCAGAGCAGCAGGCCCAGGCCCGGCGTGCTGGTGCGCGGGTCCTGGATGGTCAGCTCCAGGTCGCTGTTCTCGACCAGGTCGTGCAGGCTCTTCGGCGGGTTCGGCACCTTGGTCTTGTCATAGACGAAGGCGAAGTAGCTCCAGTCGAAGGGCACGAAGACCGGATCGGTCCAGGCCACCGGCAGCGACAGGCCGTCGAGCTTCTGCCCGTGCGGGGCGAAGAGGCCGGTCGCGGTCGCCTCGGCGGTCAGGTTGGTGTCGAGGCCGAGCACGATGTCGGCCTGGCTCGACTTGCCCTCCAGCTTCAGCCGCGACAGCAGGGCGACGCCGTCCTCGACCGAGGTGAACTCGACGGTGCAGCCGCATTCGGCCTCGAAGGCCTTCTTCACCTGCGGGCCCGGCCCCCATTCGGCGGTGAAGGATTCATAGGTGTAGACCTTGAGCACCGGGGTCTCGGCCGCGGCCGGCCCGGCGAGGGCGGAGGTCAGGGCCGTCAGCAGGACGGCGGCAAACAGGCGCATCGCGTTTCCTCCGCTGGGTCGAGGCGGAACGGAGAGGGACGTGCCGATGCCTGAGGCGTCGTCTCGCGCTCCCTCCGCCGGCATGACCCGGATCAGGTTCGTCGGGTTGACGCTGACGCGCCTCTCAGCCCCCGTTCGGGCACCCCGGCAAGACGCGCGCATCATCGGGGCGCGCCTTGCGTGTGTCAACGAGGTGACAGGCCGCCTTGCGACAAGGCTCCTGATGACATCGGCTCCGCGGCACGGTAAAATTACAAAATTAACGATAACTGGAGGTAAAAATGACCGGACCGCTCGCGATTGGTGAGGACGCGCCCGATTTCGAAGTCGAGACCACCGAGGGGCGGATCCGCTTCCACGACTGGCTCGGCTCGTCCTGGGGCGTGCTGTTCTCGCATCCCAAGGACTTCACCCCGGTGTGCACCACCGAGCTCGGCGCCGTGGCCAAGCTGAAGCCGGAGTTCGACCGCCGCGACGTCAAGGTGATCGGCCTCAGCGCCGACCCGGTCGACCGGCACGAGAGCTGGGCCCAGGACATCAAGGAAACCCAGGGCTACGCACCGAACTTCCCGGTGATCGCCGATTCCGAGCTCACCGTCTCCAAGCTCTACGGCATGCTGCCGGCCGATGCCGGCACCACCTCGGAGGGCCGCACCGCTGTCAACAACCAGACGGTGCGCAACGTCTACGTCGTCGGCCCGGACAAGAAGATCAAGCTGGTGATCTCCTACCCGATGACCACCGGCCGCAACTTCGACGAGGTGCTGCGGGTGATCGATTCGCTGCAGCTGACCGCCAAGCACAAGGTCGCCACCCCGGCCGACTGGCAGAACGGCCAGGACGTCATCATCGTCACCTCGGTCTCGGACGAAGAGGCGAAGCAGAAGTTCCCGGCCGGCTTCAAGACGCTGAAGCCCTACCTCCGCACCGTCGCCCAGCCGCGCGACTGATGTCCGGACGCCCCGGGCTCAGTCGAGCCCGGGGACGCTATTCGGCGGCACCAGCCAGCCGGAATTGGGTCGCAGCCGGTAGACGGCGCGGCCGATGATGTTCCCGATCGGCACGTAGCCCAGGTCACTGCGGCTGTCGAGGCTGTTGTCGCGATTGTCGCCCAATGTGAAGCAGTGATCGGCAGGAACGACGTATTCCGCGGTGTGGTCGAACGGACCTGTGTCGCTCCGTTCCAGGATTTCGTAAGGTTCTGGCGGTTCGCCGTCTGATGGCGGCAAGGTCTCGACATATCGATGCATCACCTTATTCTGGCCGCGTAGAGCTATCGTGTACGGGGCGAGCTCACGACGTTTCGCCAATTTTTGATTGATCGACAAACGGCCATCGGTCAATTGGACCCGGTCGCCCGGCAAACCAACCACGCGCTGAACAAAGACGAGTGACGTGTTGCGCGGCGGGCGGAACATGATCACGTCGCCTCGGCGCGGCGTCTTTCCAGCATCGCGCAGATCCGCCACGAACACGTCACCTGGGACCAGCGTCGGCGCCATGCCGGCGCTGGGGATGTTGAAGCTGCGCACAGGAATGCCGGCGGCGACGAAGCGGGCAACGATGCCGGCGCTGTCGATCCAGTCGCCGAGCGTCGCCGCGGCGGCCGGGCCTGCCGACAGGGCCAGCAGGGCGGGTCCGGCGAGCCTGATCGCCTCGCGCCGGCGCATCATCGGCCCAGCAGGCTCTTCGCCATCATCATGTGCACGCCCTTGCAGCCGTTCACGGTCTGGGTGATGCGCAGGTCGCCGGCCAGGCTGCACAGGGTGTAGGCGTCGTACCGCGACAGCCCGGCGGTCTCGCCCAGCAGCACGATCATGTCGCGCAGCGCCATCTCGGCGCAGCGGTCAAGGTCGGGGTCCATCCCCATGGTGATGTGGTGGGTCGGGGTCTCGGCGCGGGGATAAGCGAAGCCGAGATCGTCGCGGATGATCAGCCGGAAGGTGCCCTGCAGCGCCGTCTCGATCGCGGTGATGCACACCTCGCCGTCGCCCTGCGCGCCGTGGCCGTCGCCGCAGGAGAACAGGGCGCCATCGTTGAAGATGGGCAGGTAGAGCGTGGTGCCGGCCACCAGCTCCTTGTTGTCGATGTTGCCGGCATGGGCCCGCGGCTGGATCGAGCTGATCCGGCCCCAGCCCTTCGGCGGCGCCACGCCCATGACGCCGAAGAAGGGCCTGAGCGGCAGGTCCAGCCCCCAGGGCAGCCGGGCGGTGCCGGACGCGGCGTCGAGCGGGATGTTGAGCAGCCGCTCTTGCTCGAAGTCGTAGGGCAGGGTGCCGGCGAGCGGCCGGATCACGTTGTAGCCCCAGTCCTGGCGCAGCGAGACGTCGAGGATCCGCACCTCCAGCACCTGGCCGGCTTTGGCGCCGCGGACCGCGACCGGGCCGGTCAGGATGTGGCCGGGAGTCGACCGGTCGCAACGCTGATGGATCTCGTGGATCTCGGGCGGGATGTGGAAATCGCCCTTGGGCAGCACGTCCGGCCCGCCCGACACGGTGTCGATCACCACCGTGTCGCCGCTGTCGACCGTCAGCACCGGCTCGCGCGCGGCGTCGAAATAGCCCCAGGCACAGGTCTCGGCCGACGCGGTCACATGGTGTCGCGGCATGATCGGGTTCCCTCCGGTGGAGCCGACACGCTCGGCCGTTTCGGCGTCGCGTTCAAGCCCGGAGGGAACAGATCAGCCCTTCACCGCGCCGGCGGTCAGCCCTTGCACCAGGTAGCGCTGGATCACGGCGAAGAAGATGCACACCGGGATCAGCGCCAGCACCGAGGCCGCGGTCATCTGCCCCCAGTCGACGCCGAACTTGGCGACGAAGGTCAGCAGGCCGACGGCGAAGGTCTTCTGGCTGTCGGAGTTGATCAGCATCAGCGCGAACAAGAGTTCGCTCCAGGCCGCGGTGAACACGAAGCCCAAAGTCGCACCCATGCCCGGCAGGGTCAGCGGCAGGATCACCCGGCGCAGCGCCTGGAACCGGCTGCAGCCGTCGATCATCGCCGCCTCCTCCAGGTCCTTCGGGATGGCGTCGAAGAAGGACTGCATCAGGAAGGTGGCGAAGGCGACATTGAAGGCGCTGTAGATGACGATCAGCCCCATCAGGTTGTTGGTCAGCCCGAGCGGCGCCATCAGCCGGTAGACCGGCGGGATGATCATCACCAGCGGGAAGGTCTGGGTCAGCAGCAGCACGAACATCACCACCGGCTTGGCCTTGAAGCGGAAGCGCGAGAAGGCGTAGCCGGAGGCCGAGGCGCAGAGCGTGACCACCGCCGCGGTGGCGATCGAGACGATGACGCTGTTCAGGAAATAGCGCGGGAAGTTGCTGGCGGTGAGCACCGAGCTGAAATTCGCCAGCGTCCATTCCGACGGCCAGAAGGTGATGCCTTCGGAGAACAGCAACTGGGTCGGGGTGACCGAGATCTTGATCAGCCAGTACAGCGGGAACAGCGCGAACAGCAGATAGGCGCCGATGCCGAGGTAGAAGCCGGTGCCGCCGACAAGGCGGCCGAGGGGCGAGCGTCCGACGACGGTCATGGTCTCATTGCCCCGCGAGCAGGCTCTTGCGCATCCGGATCAGGATGGCGGCGTAGAGCAGGAGGAGAAGCAGCAGCACCGTGGCCACGGCCGAGGCGTAGCCGAAATTCAGCCGCGAGAAGGCCTGGGCGAAGATGTAGGTCGACAGGATGCTGGTGGCGTTGGCCGGGCCGCCATTGGTCATCACCCAGATCAGGTCGGCGAAGGTGGCGATCCAGATCGTGCGCAGCAGCACGGTGATGGCGATGGTCGGCGCCAAGAACGGGATGGTGATCCGGGTGAAGCGCTGCCAGGCGCCGGCGCCGTCGATCGCCGCCGCCTCGTAGTAGTCGCCCGGGATCGCCTGCAGCGCCGCCAGCAGGGTGATGGCGAAGAACGGGATGCCGAACCAGACATTGGCCAGGATCGGGCCCCACATGGCGAGGTCCGGGTCGGACAGGATGTTCAGCGGCTCCGGCAGCATGCCGAGATCGGCCATCCAGTAGGGCAGGGGCCCGACCACCGGGTTGAACAGCCAGGCGAAGACCAGGCCGGACAGGAAGGTCGGCACCGCCCAGGGCAGGAACACCAGCGCCTGGGTCAGCCGCTTGCCCGGGAAGTCCCGGTTCAGCAGCAAAGCGAGGCCGAGCCCGCCGAAGAACTGGAACACCAGGCTGCCGACGGTCCACCAGACGGTGTTCTTCAGCGCCCGCCAGAAATTGGGGTCGACGACCAGCGTCTCGAAGTTCTTCAGCCCGGCCCAGGTGGGTTTCCCGAACGGCCCGAAATTCTGGAAGGCATAGGACAGCCCGACGATCAGCGGCACCAGCATGCTGAGCGTCAGCAGGATGATGGCCGGGCTGAGATAGAGCCAGGGCTCCAGCGCATTGCCCAGCGCGCGGCGGAAAGATCCCGGGCGAGTGCCCGGGATCGCATGGGTCACGGTCATCTGACTCGTCTTGTGTATCGACTCGTCATCCCGGGCGCATCTCAGCGCGCACGGGATGACGGCCCGGTTGACGTCACTTCTTGCCGGCCAGGAACTTCTGCTGCGCGGTGGTGAGGTAGTCGGCCCACTCCTTGGACACGTCGGCGGTCGGCTTCTGGCCCAGCAGGGCCTCCTGGAAGCTCTGCACCGACATCACGTCGAAGAAGTAGCCGAACTCCTCGAGATGGGCCGGCCACGGGATCGGCTGCCAGCGCGGGTCGTTCAGCTCCTGGAACCAGCCGGCATAGCGCTCGCCGGCGAAATGCTCGTCCTGCTCGGCGCCCTTGTGGATCGGCAGCACGCCGACGAACTTGGCCCAGTCCTTGTTCTGGGCGCTGTCGAGCAGGAAGGACATCAGCTTCCAGCTCTCCTCCTTGTGCTCGCTGTTGGCGAACATCGACCAGCCGGCATAGCCGATCGAGGGATAGGCGTGGCCGCCGGGCCCGAGCGGCATCGGCGCCACCGCGAAATCCTCCGGCTTCATATGGTCGAGGATGCCGATCATGGCGTCCGGATCATTGTCCAGCATCGCGCAGGTGCCGGAGTAGAAGCCGGTGACGGTCTCGTTGAAGCCCCAGTTCAGGCTGTCCTTCGGCGCGCCGCCGGCCTTGTACAGGTCGACCAGGAACTGCATGCCCTTGGCCGCGTCGGCGTCGCCGAGGGTCGAGGTGCCGTCGTCGTTGAAGAACTTGCCCTTGCCGTCCATGGTCAGCATGAAGAAGGCGGTGCCGCCGGTGCCGCCCTTGCCGCCGCGCAGGCAGTAGCCGGTCTTGCCGCCGCCCAGCGCCGCGATCTTTTTCGACACGTCCATGAACTCGTCGAGCGTCTTCGGCGGGGCCGCGACGCCGGCCTCCTGGAACAGCTTCTTGTTCCAGTACAGGCCGCGCAGATAGAAGCCGTAGGGCACCATGTAGGGGGTGTCGTTCACGGTCTTCGAGAACTGCACCGCCCGGTCGCCCAGGGTCTTGGCCTCATCCCATTTGGCGATGTAGGCCGACAAGTCCTCGAGCTGGCCGTTGTTGGCGTAGAGCGACATCCAGCGCTCCGGCATCTCGGCGATGTCCGGGGTCTCGCCGGCCTGGACCATGGTCAGGAATTTTTCGAACGCCTCGCCCCAGGGCAGCGAGACGATCTCGACATGCACGTCGGGGTTGGCCGCCTCGAACTTGCCGATCTGGCCCTTCAGGAACTCGGTGCGCTGCGGGCTGGTGATGACCTCGACCAGCTTGAGGTTGGTATCGGCCAGCGCCGGGCCGGTGAAGGCGATGGTGGCCAGACCGGCCAGGAGCAACAGTCGTTTCATTTTTGCCTCCCTGTTTGCAGAACGAAGATCAGTTCACGGAATTGTCGAGGGCGCGGGCGAGATCGGCCCACAGATCCTCGGTGTCCTCGAGCCCGACGGCGAGCCGGACGATGCGCTGGGTGACCCCGAAGGCGGACATCGAGTTCGGGCCCTGGGCCTGGCGCAGCGAGGCGCGGGCCGGGATCACCAGGCTCTCATGCCCGCCCCAGCTGACGCCGAGCTTGAACAGCTTCAGCGCGTCGACCAGGCGTGGCACGTCGACCTGCTCCTCGACCTCGAAGGAGAACAGGCCGCTGTGGCCGGTCAGCGTGGCGCCGCCGGGATGGTTGGAGAAGGCCGGGTGCAGCACCCGGGTGACCAGCGGATGGTCGGCCAGGCGGCGGGCGATGGTCAGGCCGCTCTCCTGGTGCTGGCGCATCCGCAGCGGCAGGGTGCGCATGCCGCGGATCAGCAGCCAGGCCTCGAAGGGCGACAGCTTGCCGCCGAGATAGGGGTAGGTCAGGTCGTTGACCCGGGCGAGGCGCTCGGCCGACCCGGCGATCACCCCGGCCACCGTGTCGCTGTGGCCCGACAGGTATTTCGAGGCCGAGTGCACCACCAGGTCGACGCCGTGCCTGATCGGCTGCTGGAACAGCGGCGTGGCCCAGGAATTGTCGATGATCGTGGCCACGCCCTGCGCCTTGGCCAGGGCCGCCAGCCGCCCGATCTCCTGCAGCTCGAACATCATCGAGGTCGGGTTCTCGAGATACAGCAGCCTGGCCCAGGGCAGCGCCGCCTCGACCGCGGCCGGGTCGCTGGCGTCGACATACTCGACGGTGATGCCGAGCCGCGGCAGCAGCTTCTCGAACAGGCGGTAGGCGTCGCCATAGACATGGCGGGTGCACAGGATGCGGTCGCCGGACCCGGCGATGCTGAGCACCGCGGCGCTGATCGCCGCCATGCCGCTGGCGGTGCCGCGGGCCGCCTCGGCCCCCTCCAGCGCCGCCACCTTGCGCTCAAACTCCTGCACCGTCGGGTTGTCGCCGCGGGAATAGACCGGGCGCTTCACCTGGCCGGAGAAGGCCGCCTCCATCTCCGCATAGCTGGCGAAGGTGAACAGCGAGGTCTGGTAGATCGGCGGCACCACCGCGCCGGCGGGGAAGGCGTCGTCATGTGCCAGCGTGGTGGCGGCTGCATAGGCGTCGGGGGCTGGGAAATCGTCGGTCATCGGGTCCGTCTGCGGTCGGCGTCTCGGATGTCCTCATCGACCATGTCGATGATGGTCAGCGCGGCGTTACGCGCGCCGTCCGGGTCGCGCCGGACGATCGCGTCGTACATCACGCGGTGATAGGGGAAGGTGCGCCCGGCGAAATCCGGCATGTCCAGCGGGTTCTCCCAGAAGCGGTGGAAGGCGTCCCGCATGGTCGCCAGGATCTGCCCGAAGATCGGGTTCTCGGTGGCGCGGAAGATCGACTGGTGGAACTCCCAGTCCTGCTCCGGCGCGTCGCCGTACTTGGTGTGATGCGCTTCCATGATGTCGAGGCGGCGGCCGATCTCGGCGATCTGCTCAGGCGTCGCCCGGCGGGCGCAGATCGCCGCGGCCTCGCCCTCCAGCGCCCGGCGCACCTCCAGCGTGTGCAGCAGCGTGGCGACGTCGGAGGTGCGGTCGATGGTCAGCGGCCGATGGATGCTGGCGGTCGACACCGGCACCTTCAGATAGGTGCCGCTGCCCTTGCGCATCTCGACGATGCCCAGGCCCTCCCAGCGCTTCAGCGCCTCGCGCACGGTGGAGCGGCTGACCTGCAGCTGCTCGGCCAGGTCGCGCTCGGGCGGCAGCCGCTCGCCGGGCTTGATGCCGGTGCGCTCGACATGCTCCGCGATCGCCGCCAACGCCGCCTCGTCACGCGTCGGCGTGCGGATCGGCGACAGGGAGGAGCGAAGGCGGGTGGACATCGAGGGGCGGCAAGCCGTCAAAATTGGTCTGACATCCCGACCACTTTGAGCGAATGCATTGAATGCCGTCAATATCGGTTTGTCGCTGCGGCGCGGGCGGCTACAAATCGCAACATCGTTGCGAGGTGGTCCGAGATGGGCGTGAGGTCATGGGGCTGGGTCGGGGTCGTCTGGGCCCTGCTGTCCTGCGACGGCGCCGTGGCCGCGCAGGACGAGACGGTCGAGCAGGCGGTGTGCCGGCTGATCGAGCAGTCCGCCGCGGCCGAGAACCTGCCGCTGGAGTTCTTCACCCGGTTGATCTGGAAGGAGAGCCGGTTCCGGCCGCGCGCGGTCAGCCCGAAGGGGGCCCAGGGCGTGGCCCAGTTCATGCCCGGAACGGCCAAGCTGCGCGACCTGGCGGACCCGTTCGATCCGGAGACGGCGCTGCCGGCCTCCGCCGCCTTCCTGGCCGAGCTGCGCGACCAGTTCGGCAATCTCGGCCTCGCCGCCGCCGGCTACAATGCCGGGCCGAACCGGGTCGTGAGCTGGGTCGGCGGCCGCGGCTTCCTGCCTTTGGAGACCGAGGACTACGTGCTGTTCGTCACCAAGCGCCCGGCCGATGACTGGGTGCCAAAAGCGGATGGCAGCGTCCCCAGCTTCGACGGCAGCGCGAAGCCCTGCCTGGAGATCCTGGCGTCCCTGAGGACCGAAGCGGACCGGGACGAGCTGGTCTCGCCGACCGCGCCCTGGCACGTGCAGATCGCCGGCAACTTCTCCAAGGGTCGGGCGCTGGCCTCGTACAACCGCGTCCGCCGGCGCTTCCCGCAGCTGATGGCGGAGATCCAGCCGATGATCGTCGGCACCCGCATGCTCAGCATGGGCACGCGGCGCTTCTACCGGGTCAGCGTGCCGGCGCAGAGCCGGGCCGAGGGCAACCAATTCTGCACCCGCCTGCGCCGGGCCGGCGGCGCCTGCATCGTGCTTCGCAATTGATCGTGCTTGACGAACGCCGCTTCGCACCGATCCTCAATCGATCGGCTTCCAGGGAGAAACCCATGCGTATCCATCGCTGCCTGTTCGTGATCGGCCTGGCCGCGTCGGTCGCGTCGTGCCAGTTTGACAGCGCGCCGAACACCATCGGCGGGGCGGCCGCCGGCGGCCTGGCCGGGGCCGGCATCGGCGCCCTGGTCAGCGGCGGCAACCGGGGCACGGGTGCCCTGATCGGTGCCGGCGTCGGCGCGCTCGCGGGCGGCGCCATCGGCAACTACATGGACCGGCAGCAGGCCGATCTGCGGCGCAACCTGGCCGGCACCGGGATCGATGTCACCCGCCGCGGCGACAACCTGATCGTGGACATCCCGGGCGACGTCACCTTCGCCACCGATTCCGCGACCATCAAGCCGGCATTCTACGGCCCGCTCGACAGCGTCGCGGCGACGCTGAACCAGTACACCAACACCTATATCGACGTGGTTGGCCACACCGACAACACCGGCTCGGCCGACTACAACCAGCGGCTGTCGGAGGCGCGGGCGCGCTCGGTCGCCGACTACATCAACTCGCGCGGGGTCTATCCGCCGCGGATCAACATCGGCGGCGTCGGCGAGGCCCAGCCGATCGCCACCAACGCCACCGCGTCGGGGCGGCAGGAGAACCGGCGGGTGGCCCTGACGATCCGGCCCAACGGCCAGTAACCCGGACAGGGTTTCTTCGACCAAAGGCGAAGGCGGTGCGCGACGGGTTCCCAAGCCGAACGGCGGCGCGCTAGGCTGTTTGCCGGACATAAGATCCGCAACGGGAGGAACGGCCATGCAGTTGAGTCGCGACGACCTTTTGCGTGCCTATCGCCAGATGCGCCTGATCCGGGAGTTCGAGGACCGGGTCCATCTCGAATTCGCCACCGGCGACATTCCGGGGTTCGTCCATCTCTATGCCGGTGAGGAGGCCAGCGCCGTCGGCGTCTGCCTGCACCTGACCGACCGCGATTCGATCGCCAGCACCCATCGCGGCCACGGCCACTGCATCGCCAAGGACTGCGATCCCGCGGCGATGATGAAGGAGATCTACGGCCGCAAGGATGGGCTGTGCGGCGGCAAGGGCGGGTCGATGCACATCGCCGACCTGTCCAAGGGCATGATGGGCGCCAACGGCATCGTCGGCGGCGGCCCGCCCTTGATCTGCGGCGCCGCGCTGGCGGCCAAGACGCTGGGCACCGGCGGCGTCGCCGTGTCCTTCACCGGCGACGGCGGCTCGAACCAGGGCACCACCTGCGAGGCGCTGAACCTGGCGACGGTGTGGAAGCTGCCGGCGGTGTTCGTTTTCGAGAACAACGGCTATGCCGAGGCGACCTCCAGCAAGTATTCGGTCAGCTGCAAGGACATCGTCGAGCGCGCCCAGGCCTTCGGCATGCCCGGAATCATGGTCGACGGCCACGACTTCTTCGCGGTGTGGGAGGCCGCGCGCGAGGCGATCGAACGGGCCAGGTCAGGCAACGGCCCGACCCTGATCGAGGTCAAGCTGAACCGCTATTACGGCCATTTCGAGGGCGACGCCCAGACCTACCGCGCCCCCGGCGAGGTCGACGCCATCCGGGCCCAGCGCGACAGCCTGGACATGTTCCGCAACCGGGTCACCGAGGCCGGCCTCTTGGAGGGCGCGCAGCTCGACGCCATCGACGCCGAGATCAAGCAGCAGATCGATCGTGCCGTCGCCGACGCCAAGGCCGCGTCGGTGCCGGGGCCGGCCGATCTGCTGACCGACGTCTACGTCTCGTACTGAGGAGGCAGGCATGAGCAGGAAGAGCTTCCGCCAGGCGGTCAACGAGGCGCTGGCGCAGGAGATGCGGCGCGATCCGCGTGTGATCCTGATGGGCGAGGACATTTCCGGCGGCTCCGGCGCGCCGGGCGAGCAGGACGCCTGGGGCGGGCCGCTCGGCGTCACCAAGGGCCTGTACAAGGAGTTCGGGCCCAGCCGCGTGCTGGACACGCCGATCACCGAAAGCGCCTTCATCGGCGCCGCCGCCGGCGCGGCGGCCAGTGGGCTGCGCCCTGTCGCCGAGCTGATGTTCGTCGACTTCATGGGCGTCTGCTTCGACCAGATCTTCAACCAGGCCGCCAAGTTCCGCTACATGTTCGGCGGCAAGGCGGTGACGCCGCTGACCATCCGCACCATGTACGGCGCCGGCTTCCGCGCCGCGGCCCAGCACAGCCAGTGCCTGTACCCGGTGTTCACCCACATCCCTGGCCTGAAATGCGTCATCCCGTCCTCGCCCTATGAGGCGAAGGGCCTGCTGATCCAGGCGATCCGCGACGACGACCCGGTGATCTTCTTCGAGCACAAGGTGCTGTACGACATGGAGGAGGAGGTGCCGGACGAGCCCTACACCATCCCCTTCGGCGAGGCCAACCTGGTGCGCGAGGGCGAGGACGTCACCATCGTCGCCATCGGCCGCATGGTGCAGATGGCCAAGGCGGCGGCCGAGGTGCTGGCCAAGGAAGGCGTCGACTGCACCATCATCGACCCGCGCACGACCTCGCCGCTCGACATGGACACGATCCTGGAGAGCGTCGAGGAAACCGGCCGGCTGGTGGTGGTGGACGAGGCCAGCCCGCGCTGCAACGTCGCCACCGACATCTCGGCCCAGGTGGCGGACCTGGCCTTCGGCGCGCTGAAGGCGCCGATCAAGATGGTGTCGCCGCCGCATGTGCCGGTGCCGTTCGCGGCGGCGCTGGAGGATCTGTACATCCCGAACGCCGACAAGGTGGCGGCGGCGGTGCGCACGGTGATGGGCGCGCCGGACCGGTGGGAGGCCGCCGAATGACCGGGACCATCCACCCGATCACCATGCCGAAATGGGGCCTGGCGATGACCGAGGGCCTGCTCGCCGCCTGGACGGCGGCGGAGGGGGCGCGGATCGAGCCGGGCACCGAGATCGTCGACATCGAGACCAGCAAGATCACCAACGCGCTGGAATCGACGGTCGCCGGCACGCTGCGCCGGCGGGTGGCCGAGGAAGGGCAGACCTTGCCGGTCGGCGCCCTGCTCGGCGTCGTGGTCGAGGGCGAGGTCGACGAGGCCGAGCTCGACCGCTTCATCACCGCCTTCCAGGCCGAGGCGGCGGCCGCGGCCGAAAGCGCCGCCCCGCCGCCCGAGCCCAAGCTGGTGCAGGCCGGCGGCCGGCCGGTCCGGGCGCTGGTGACGGGCGAGGGCGACGGCACGCCGGTCGTCCTGATCCACGGCTTCGGCGGCGATCTCAACAACTGGCTGTTCACCCAGCCGGCGCTGACCGGCCGCCCGGTCCACGCCATCGACCTGCCGGGCCATGGCGGCTCGGGCAAGGATGTCGGGGCCGGCGACCTCGCCGCGCTGTCCGGCGCGGTGCTGGCGTATCTCGACGCCGCCGGCATCGCCAAGGCGCATCTGGTGGGCCATTCGATGGGCGGGGCGGTGTCGCTGGCCATGGCGCTCGACGCGCCGGACCGGGTGGCCTCGGCGACACTGATCGCCCCGGCCGGGCTGGGGGCGGAGATCAACAGCAGCTACATCGACGGTTTCATCGGCGCGCAGAAGCGCAAGGATCTGAAGCCGCATCTCGAGGCGCTGTTCGCCGACCCGGAGCTGGTGACCCGCGACCTGGTCGAGGATGTGCTGAAGTACAAGCGCCTGGACGGGGTCGAGGCGGCGCTGAAGACGATCTCCGGCGCCTTCTTCCCCGGCGGCCGCCAGGCGGTGTCGCTGCGCGACCGGCTCGGCAGTGCCCGCGTGCCGATCCAGGTGATCTGGGGCACGGCCGACGCCATCGTGCCGGCCGCCCATGCCGACGGGCTGCCGGCCTCTGTGCCGGTGCACCGTTTCGACGGCAAGGGCCACATGGTCCATATGGAGGCGGCGGCCGAGGTCAACCGGCTGCTCTCGACGTTCATCGGAAACGGCTAAGTCGAGCAAAGCGCTGGATTCGCAACAGCGAATCCAGCGCTTTCTCCTACTTTCTTCGCCTGCATGGCAGATTTCGCGAGAATTGTAATTTGTATGACATAGAGATGGACTAGTGAATCCCCTTCGAAAGGAGGGCGATGCAATGAGATCCATCCGAAATATCAAGGCGGCCGGAGCAATTCTCAGGGTTTGGGAGGGGTATTTCGGAACTGGAGGCTTTTTCCGCAAAGACTGGATTTATTTTGGACTTGAGTTTCTTGGTGGGGACGAGCGGCGGATGGCCCGGCCGACTTCAGCGCCCGATCCGATCAGAAACAACGTCATTCCTCTCCGTGATCGTCCAAAGGCGCCGCCGGCGGACGAGGCGCTGCCGAGGGCTCTTGCAGCCCGCCGGAGGGCCCGCTAGCCTCCGGATCGCGTGCAAGACGCATCCGGTCCGCGGGAAGGGCAGCGCCCACTTGCCGAAGAGCTGCCAGCGTCGATCCTTCTTTCTGCCCGTTGATGCGGATGCCGGGCGTGTGAAAGGAGGAGCGTCATGCCCCATCCCTATGCCCAGGATCTGCCCGCATCGCCCGATCCGGAGCAGCAGAAGAAGCGCGCCAAGGACCTGCTGAAGGCGCTGCGCGCCGGCGCGGCCGAGGTGATCGCCCGGTTCCGCTACAGCCATCCCCGGCTGGCCCACCGCCCCGATGCCGAGCTGGCCGCCGCGGCGAAGCTGAGCGACGCGCAATGGGTCGTCGCCCGCGAATACGGCTTCGCCAGCTGGCCGAGGCTGCAGGCGCATCTGGCCGGCGAGGCGCCGGAGATCGCCCGGCCCTTCGAGACCGAGCTGCAATACTACCGCGACCGCGCCGCGGGGATCCGCAGCAACCACCGCACCGGCGAGGCCGGGTCGCTGCGCCTGGTGCAGCGCTTCCATCCGCGCTTCGCTGCGGCGTCGGAGGCCGAGATCCGCGCCGCGGCGCTGAGCCAGGAGGATGCCGAGCTGGTCGTCGCCCGCAGCCACGGCTTCGACGACTGGGCCGGCTTTGCCGGGCGGATCGAGGCGATGCAGGCCGGGCGGGCGGAGGAGCCGTTCCGCACCGCCTTCGAGGCGATCCGCGGCGACGACCGCGCCGCCCTGGCCGCCGTGCTGGCGGCGCATCCCGGCCTGGTCAACGCCCGCGGCACCAACGGCAACCGCCTGCTGATGCTGGCGATCTCGATGAACCGGCTGGTCCTGGCCGGCGACCTGCTCGACGCCGGCGCCGACCCGAACCTCGCCAACGACAAGGGCTGGGGGCCGCTGCACGACATCGCCTATGGCGGCGGCCGCGGCGACCGCGAGGCGCGGCTGGTCCTGCTCGACCGGCTGGTCGCGGCCGGCGGCCTGGTCGAAGCCGAGGCCTATGGCGACGGCGGCACGCCCCTGGCGGTGGCGCTGTTCTGGGGCCACGGCACGATGGCCGAGCGGCTGGCGGCGGAGGTGGTGGCGCCGCTCAACCTGCGCATCGCCGCCGGGCTCGGCCGGATGGACCTGATCGCGCTGTTCTTCGACGCCGGCGGGGCGCTGCGGCCGGAGGCGGGTCATCACCGCGGCTTCTACCGCCCGCACAGCGGCTTTCCGGAATGGCACATGACCGGAGAGCCGCAGGAGGTGCTGGACGAGGCGCTGACCTGGGCCGCGCGCAGCGGCAGGATCGAGGCGATGGCGGCGCTCTTGGCCCGCGGCGCCGATATCGACGGCGCCCCGCACAACGGCGCCGCGCTGCACTGGGCGCTGGCGTCCCATCGGGCCGAGGCGGTGGACTGGCTGATCGGGCAGGGCGCCGATGTCAGCCGGGGCGTGCCCTGGGGCGACACCGCCAACGTCACCCCGCTGCACATGGCGGCCGGCTGGGCCAACGACCCGCGCGCCGCCCGGCTGCTGCTGCAGCACGGGGCGGACCCGACCATCCGCGACCGGACCTATGACAGCACCCCGCTCGGCTGGGCCGAGCATTTCGGCCATCCCGAGGTCGCGGCGGTGCTGCGGGGCGAATCGGAGAGCGAGGCCACCGGCTGATCAGGCGCAAGCCGGCACCGGTCAAGTCGACTTGACCGGTGCCGGCAAGCATGGCGCGGGGCCGCCCGTGCGTGTCCGGCAATCAATGGTCACGCGAGGGGATGCCGGGGAATCTCGCTCAGCCTCATGTATCAAGAAGACCGGCTCTGGGGTCGGCCTAGCGTTTCACCACCACGGTCGCGCCAGCGGCCCCTACGAGCGCGCCCGCGAAGAGTTTCGCGATATCAAGGAAGCCAGCTGCTTGTGCGGCCAGGTTCGAGTCTACTCCGGCCACCGTCCCGAGGTAGCCCAGATATCCGAAAGCGAGCGCCATAACGGCGGAAATGACCATGAGTCCGGTGATGTTTTCTCTGACCCATTGCCAGCGGCGCAACTCGCGTTTCTCAACGATCTTGAGATAGGATAGGAATGCCTTCATCCAGTCGACACCGGCGCTTGCCTCATCCGGGGATCTGTCAGACAACATATTGTATTCTGCAATAATCCCTGATTTGATCTTGGGAACAAATTCATTCCAAAGAGATTCTGGGATCCGAATTTCGGCTGAATTTGAACTATCCATGATATGTCTCCTTTAATGAATGCGCCTCTTTTTAATACTGGAGCCATTGTACCATATGGCCTCGCTTTCAGGCCAGAGTGGGCGCCCAGGCGTCCGGGATGCCTGGGCCATGCTGCTGCGGGCAGTGGAGCGGGGGCGATGATCTTGGTTTCGGCCGCAACGCGCATTCCCTCGGCCCTCGGAGAGGGCCGCTCGTGCCGGTGACCCCCTGGGCTCTGGCTGGCCGTGTGCTGATGGCGTATGCCGTCGACATCTATCGGCAGCTTCCGAGGAAGCCGGACAAAGCACCGCTGCGGCTGAGAGCGCCGGAGAGTTTGGCTGGGGGACTAGGATTCGAACCTAGGCTGGCGGAGTCAGAGTCCGCTGTCCTACCACTAGACGATCCCCCAGAGGCCGGCGGGAGGGTGTCTACCCCAGCGATCCGCCCGTGTAAAGGCCTGCGTGCTGGAACGGCAGCCATGCCGGGACCGGATGCGACTCCGGGGGGCATTTCCACTTTGGCCGCGCCTGCGCTACAGTTCGATGAAGGGACGGAGGCGCCGTTCGAAACGGGACGGACGGCCATGGAAGGAATGTCAGTGGTGGAGTCGATCGCGATCGCCGAGGCCACCGCGGCCGGCGATCAGCGTCGGGCAGCGCGGCCCGAACCCCTCTACGCCGCGGTGGATCTCGGCACCAACAACTGCCGGCTGCTGATCGCGCGCGCCGCGACCGGCGGGTTCCAGGTGGTCGATGCGTTCAGCCGCATCGTCCGGCTGGGCGAGGGCGTCGGCGCGACCGGGCGGCTGCAGCCCGAGGCGATGCAGCGCACCCTGTCGGCGCTGCGCATCTGCGCCGCCAAGATCCGGCGGCAGAACGTGATCCTGTCGCGCGCGGTGGCGACCGAGGCCTGCCGCCAGGCCGGCAACTTCCCGGCCTTCCGCGACCGGGTGCGGCGCGAGACCGGCCTGCAGCTGGAGATGATCCCGGCGCAGGAGGAGGCGCGCCTGGCCGCGGCCGGCTGCGCCCCGCTGCTCGACCCCGCGATCCCGCATGCGATCATCTTCGACATCGGCGGCGGCTCGACCGAGCTGACCTGGCTGGAATTCGATGCCGACGGCCAGGCGGTGACGCTCGACGCGCTCAGCATGCCGCTCGGCGTCGTCTCCCTGGCCGAGCTGCATGGCGGCCACGAGGTCTCGGCCGAGACCTATGCGGCGATGACCGCCGCGACCGCCGCCGCTTTGGCCGATTTCGAGGCGCGCAACAATCTGCGCGGCCTGATCGACCAGGGCCGGGTGCAGATGATCGGCTCCTCCGGCACCGTGACCACGCTGGCCGGGGTCCATCTCGGCCTGCCGCGCTATATCCGCTCCGAGGTCGATGGCTGCACCCTGAGCTTCGAGGAGGCGCGGCGCGCCAGCCGCATGCTGCTCGGCCTCGACTATGCGGCGCGCTCGTCCTATCCCTGCATCGGCCGCGACCGGGCCGACCTGGTGCTGGCCGGCTGCGCCATTCTCGAGGCGATCTGCGACACCTGGCCGGTCGGCAAGCTGCGGGTCGGCGACCGCGGCGTGCGCGAGGGCATCCTGTTCGACCTGCTGGCCGAGGCGCAGTCGCGCCACGCCTGATACATCCGCCAGACACCATCCGAGTGAGATGAAGACACCGAAGAAGCCGGGCGCCGCGAGGGCAGGGGGGCCGAGCGGCCGCGGCAGCCGCGGCCTGGCCGTGCGGGTGAAGACCGCCAAGCAGCGCACCGCGTCCTCGACCCGCTGGCTCGAGCGCCAGCTCAACGACCCCTATGTCGCCGAGGCCAAGCGCATGGGCTACCGCTCGCGCGCCGCGTTCAAGCTGGTGCAGCTCGACGACAAGCTGAAGCTGCTGCGCCGCGGCATGCGCGTGGTCGATCTCGGCTGCGCCCCCGGCGGCTGGGTCCAGGTGGCGCTGGAGCGGGTCGGGCCGCAGGGCAAGGTGGTCGGCATCGACTATCTCGGCATGGACCCGGTTCCCGGGGCGACCATCCTGGAGATGGACTTCCTCGACCCAGAAGCGCCGGCCCGGCTGAAGCAGGCGCTGGCCGGCCCGGCCGACCTCGTGCTCAGCGACATGGCGGCGCCGACCGTCGGCCACCAAATGACCGACCATCTGCGAATCATGGCGCTGGCTGAGACCGCGATCGAGTTCGCGGTCGATGTGCTGGTGCCGGGCGGCGCCTTCGTCGCCAAGCTGTTCCAGGGCGGGGCCGAGAAGGAACTGCTCGACATCCTGAAGCGCAACTTCGCCAAGGTCCGCCACGTCAAGCCTGCCGCCAGCCGGCAGGACAGCGCCGAGGTCTACATCGTCGCGACCGATTTCCGCGGCCCCGGTCCGCGCGACGCAACGCAGGCCCCCTAGATCTGCGCTTCACAACGGCCCGAGGGGGGTTATATTGCGGTGCTTCCAGCCTCTGGGAGCCTCCATATGCAGTTCCGCGACGCCCTGACCTTCGATGACGTCCTGCTGGTGCCGCAGGCCTCGTCGATCCTGCCCGCCGAAGCGGACACGCGGACCCGGCTGACCAAGCGCATCGAACTCGGCATCCCGCTGCTCTCCGCCGCCATGGACACGGTGACCGAGGCGCCGCTGGCGATCGCCATGGCCCAGGCCGGCGGCATCGGCGTGATCCATCGCAACCTCGATATCGAGCGCCAGGCCGAAGAGGTGCGCAAGGTCAAGCGCTTCGAGAGCGGCATGGTGGTGAACCCGATCACCATCGGCCCCGACGCCAGCATGGCCGAGGCGCTGGCGCTGATGGACCAGCATGGCATCTCCGGCTTCCCGGTGGTGGAGAAGAGCGGCAAGCTGGTCGGCATCCTGACCAACCGCGACGTCCGTTTCGCCACCAACCCGTCCCAGCCGGTGCGCGAGCTGATGACCCGGGACAAGCTGGTCACGGTGCGCGAGGGCGTGGACAAGGACGAGGCCAAGCGCCTGTTGCACCAGAACCGGCTCGAGAAGCTGCTGGTCGTGGACCAGGACTACCGCTGCATCGGCTTGGTCACGGTCAAGGACATCCTCAAGGCCCAGCTGCACCCCAATGCCTGCAAGGACGAGCAGGGGCGGCTGCGCGTCGCCGCCGCCACCGGCACCGGCGACAAGGGCATCTCGCGCGCCGAGGCGCTGTTCGACGCGGGCGTTGACGTGCTGGTGCTGGACACGGCGCATGGCCATTCCGAGGGCGTGCTGAAGAGCGTGGAGCGGGCGCGCCGCCTGTCGAACTCGACCCAGATCGTCGCCGGCAACGTCGCCACGGCCGACGCCGCCAAGGCGCTGATCGACGCCGGGGCGGACGCGGTCAAGGTCGGCATCGGCCCGGGCTCGATCTGCACCACCCGCATGGTCGCCGGCGTCGGCGTGCCGCAGCTGACGGCGGTGCTGGACGTGGTCGAGGTCTGCCGCAAGCTGGACATCCCGGTGATCTCCGACGGCGGCATCAAGTATTCCGGCGACCTGGCCAAGGCGATCGCCGCCGGCGCCAATGTGGTGATGCTCGGCTCGCTGTTCGCCGGCACCGACGAGGCCCCGGGCGAGGTGATCCTGTACCAGGGCCGCTCCTACAAGAGCTATCGCGGCATGGGCTCGCTCGGCGCCATGGCGCGCGGCTCGGCCGACCGGTACTTCCAGCAGGAGGTGTCGGACACGCTGAAGCTGGTGCCCGAGGGCGTCGAGGGCCGGGTGCCGTACAAGGGGCCGGCCGCCAACGTCATCCACCAGTTGATCGGCGGGCTGAAGGCGGCGATGGGCTACACCGGCAGCCGCACCATCGCCGACCTGCACCAGCGGGCGGAGTTCGTGCGCATCACCAATGCCGGCCTGCGCGAGAGCCATGTGCACGACATCACCGTGACCCACGAGGCCCCGAACTACCGGCCGGGGCTGTAAGGGGCGTTTCCGTCGCAGCCTCGCCCGTAACGCTGGCCCGATCCGGCGGCCGTCCCTATTCTGGCCGGCCAACGGATTCAACCGGCACGGGCACCATGGACGCTGATCCCTTTCTGTGGCTCGAGGACATCGACGGCACGACGGCCCTCGACTGGGTCCGCGCGCGCAACGCCGAGAGCACCGGCCGCTTCGCCGAGACGGCGGAGTTCGAGCGGATGCGCCGGCAGATGCTCGAGATCCTCGATTCCGAAGCCAAGCTGCCGCACGTCGTCCGCCGCGGCGACCGCTACTACAATTTCTGGCGCGACGCGGCCCATCCCCGCGGCCTGTGGCGGCGCACGACGCTGGCCTCGTTCCGCACCGCCGAGCCGGTGTGGGAGGTGCTGCTCGACCTCGACGCCCTGGCCGCGGCGGAGGGCGAGAACTGGGTCTGGCACGGCGCCGACTGCCTGGAGCCGGACTACAGGCGCTGCCTGATCGCCCTGTCGCGCGGCGGCGCGGACGCCCATGTCGTCCGCGAGTTCGACCTGGAGAGCCGCAGCTTCGTCGCCGACGGCTTCTTTCTCCCAGAGGCGAAGAGCCGCTTCGGCTGGAAGGATTCCGATTCGATCTATGTCGGCACCGATTTCGGCCCGGGGTCGCTGACCCGCTCCGGCTATCCGCGGATCTCGAAGCTGTGGCGCCGCGGCCAGCCTTTGGCCGCGGCGGCGACCGTCTATGAGGGCCAGGAGGACGACCTCGCGGTCGACGCCTTCCACGATCGCTTCCCCGGTTTCGAGCGCGATTTTGTCGCCCGGCGCATCGACTTCTACACCAGCGAGCTGTTCCTGCTGGACGATGACGGCGCTTTGACCCTGGTCGACGTGCCGCGCGACGCCGAGGCCGGCACCCACGGCCCTTGGCTGCTGGTGTCGCCGCGGACGGAATGGACCGTCGGCGGCCGCACGCATGCCGGCGGCGCGCTGCTGGCCGCCCGGTTCGACGACTGGATTGCCGGGAAGCGCGACCTCGCGGTGCTGTTCGAGCCGAGCGAGACCACCGCGCTGTCGAGCTATTCCGGCACCCGCAACCACCTGGTCCTGCAGATCCTCGACGATGTGAAGAGCCGGGTGGAGGTGCTGACACCGGGCGAGAGTGGCTGGCGGCGTGGGGCCCTGGAAGGCCTGCCCGAGGCCGCGACCATCGCCTATGTCGCCACCACCCCGCATCAGGACGACGAGATCCTGGTCCTGGCCTCCGGCTTCCTCGAGCCGGACACGCTGTATCGCGGCACGGCCGGAGAGGCCGGCTTCGAATCGCTGAAGCAGGCGCCGGCCTTCTTCGACGCCTCGCCCTATGCGGTGGAGCAGCATTTCACCGCCTCGGCCGACGGCACGCGGGTGCCCTATTTCGTGGTGGCGCGGAAAGACCTGCCGCGCGACGGCACGGCCCCGGTGCTGCTGACCGGCTATGGCGGCTTTGAGGTGCCGCTGCTGCCGCATTACATCCCCGGCGAGGGACGGCTGTGGCTCGACCGCGGCGGCGTCTACGCCGTCGCCAACATCCGCGGCGGCGGCGAATACGGCCCGCGCTGGCACCAGGCGGCGCTGCGCGAGAACCGGCCGCGCGCCTATGAGGATTTCGCCGCCGTGGCGCGCGACCTGGTGGCCCGCGGCATCACCGCGGTCCCGCATCTCGGCATCGAGGGCGGCAGCAATGGCGGCCTCCTGGTCGGCAACATGCTGACGACGTACCCGGAGCTGTTCGGCGCCATCGTCTGCGCCGTGCCGCTGCTCGACATGAAGCGCTATACCAAGCTCTTGGCCGGCGCCTCCTGGGCCGCGGAATACGGTGACCCAGACAAGCCGGAGGAGTGGGCATTCCTGCAGACCTTCTCGCCCTACCAGAACCTGCGGCAGGACGCGGCATACCCGCCGGTGCTGTTCCTGACCTCGACCCGCGACGACCGGGTGCACCCCGGCCATGCGCGCAAGATGGCGGCGAAGATGATCGGGATGGGCCGGGACGTCCTCTATTACGAGAACATCGAGGGCGGCCACGGCGCCGCCGCCAACAACGCCCAGACCGCCTTCAACCAGGCGCTGATCCACGCCTTCCTGTGGGAGAAGCTGACGTAGGTCTGGGGCGCAGCCCTCCAATTCTGAATACCCATCGTTCACGGCTGGGGTGCTCCCAGTCCTTCGAGCGGCCGCCAGGATGCCTCCCTCATCGACGATGATTGACGGAGGCATCTTGGCATCTTCTCCCCTCATGATTTTGGTCGCGGGCCCGTACCGCTCGGGCACCGGCGACGATACCGGCCGGATCGCGGCCAATATGCGGGCCATGAACGAGGCCGCGCTCCGCCTGTTCCGGGCCGGCCACCTCCCCATCACCGGCGAGGCCCTGGCCCTGCCGCTGGTCGAGACCGCCGGATCGACCGGCCTCGGCGACCCGGTCTTCGACGAGATCTTCCACCCGATCGGCGAGCGCGTGGCGCGGCGCTGCGACGCCTGTCTCCGCATCGGCGGCCCCTCCGTCGGCGCCGAGGCGATGGTGGCGATCTTCGAGCGGGCCGGGCGGCCGGTCTACCGCAGCCTGGCCGAGGTGCCGGGATGCGCGTGATGCAGGACCGGATCCGGATCCGATCGGTCGAGACCCTGTCCGACGACTGGTATGTGCTGAAGAAGACCACCTTCGACTACCGGCGCCAGGACGGCAGTTGGCAGACCCTGAGCCGCGAGACCTATGACCGCGGCAACGGCGCGGCGATCCTGCTGTACGACCCGGCGCGCGGCCGGGTGCTGCTGACCCGGCAGTTCCGCTTCCCGGCCTATGTCAACGGCCATCCGGAGCCGCTGATCGAGGCCTGCGCCGGCCTGCTCGACGACCGTGACCCCGAGACCGCCATCCGCCAGGAGGCGGAGGAGGAGACGGGCTACCGGGTGGCGGCGCCGCGCCGGGTGTTCGAGGCCTTCATGAGCCCGGGGTCGGTGACCGAGCGGCTGGTCTTCTTCGTCGCCGAATATACCCCGGCGGACAGGGCCGCGGACGGCGGCGGGGTGGCGGCGGAGGGCGAGGACATCGAGATCCTGGAGCCGACCCTGGCCGAGGCGCTGGCCATGGTCGGGCGCGGCGAGATCATGGACGGCAAGACCATTCTCCTGCTGCAATACGCCCAGCTTCATAGACTCTTGGACTGAGCGTGACCACGGGCGAGCCGAACTGGGACGACATCCGCATCTTCCTCGCCGTCGCCCGGGCCGGCAGCCTGACCGAGGCCGCGCGGCGGCTGCGGCTGAGCCAGCCGACCATCGGCCGGCACCTGCGGTCGCTGGAGGACCTCGCCGGCGCCCGGCTGTTCGACCGGCTGCCGAACCGGCTGGAGCTGACCGCGCGCGGCCGGGCGCTGCTGCAGGCCGCCGGCGGCATGGAGGAGGGGGCGGGCGCCCTGCTGCGGGAGCTGTACCAGGCCGCTGCGGCCGAGCCCGAGCCGGTGCGGGTGTCCGCCACCAGCTCGGTCTCGCTGTTCCTGACCGCGCATCTGCAGGCGCTGCTGGCCGAAAGCGGCCAGGCGGTCGCGATCGGCACTTCGCGCGACCGGGCCAATCTCGCCCGGCGCGAGGCCGACATCGCGCTGCGCATGCGCCGGGTGCCGGAGGAGGGCGATCTGGCGGCCCGCCGGATCGGCCGCATCGGCTTCGCCCTCTATGCCGCGCGGGCCTACATGGAGCAGCGCGGGCACGGCAGCCTGGCAGGGCTGGACTTCATCGGCCTGCCGGAGCCGGAGCGGACGCCGTCGCAATCCGCCTGGTTCGACGGCATCGCCGCCCAGGGCGTCCTGCGCTGCCGGCTGGGCGAGGTGTATCTGCGCCACCGCGCGGCGGCCGACGGACTCGGCGTGGCGCTGTTGCCCTGCTTCCTGGGCGATGCCGACGACCGGCTGCTGCGCCTCGGCGAGCCGGTGCCGGAGCTGGCCGAGGACGTCTACCTGATGCTGCATGGCGATTTGCGCCGCGACGCCGCCGTCCGCGCCGTGGCCGAGGCCCTGGCCGCCCTGTTCCGGCGCCGGCGCCGCGCGCTCGAAGGTACGCGGCGCAGCTGAACCGGACCCTACTCCGCCGCCTGCCGCTGCTGGCCGCTGTGGATGATTTGCCACAGCTTCTGCGGCGTCGCCGGCATGTCGACATGCTCGACCCCGAGCGGCGACAGCGCGTCGACGATGGCGTTGATGATCGACGGCGGCGCGCCGATAGCCCCGGCCTCGCCCGCCCCCTTCACCCCGAGCGGGTTCGTGGTGCAGGGGATCTCGTTGTACTTGAAGGTGACGAAGGGCAGGTCGACCGCCCGCGGCATGGCGTAGTCCATGAACGAGCCGGACAGCAGCTGGCCGCTGTCATGGTCGAACACGGCGTGCTCCAGCAGCGCCTGGCCGAGCCCCTGGGCGATGCCGCCATGGACCTGGCCGGTCACCATCAGCGGGTTCAGCACCCGGCCGAAATCGTCGACCACGGTGTAGCGCAGGATCTCCAGCGCGCCGGTGTCGCCGTCGATCTCCAGCTCGACGATATGGGCGCCGTTCGGGAAGGTCGCCGAGGGCGGGGTGAAGCTGCCGCGCTCCTCGAACACGATCTCGGTGTCGGCGGCCGACTCGGTCTGGGCGGCGATCTCGGCCAGGGTCAGCGCCCGGTCGGTGCCGACCACGGTGAAGCGGCCGTCGACGAGGGCGATGTCGACCGCCGCCGTCTCCAGCAGGTCCGCGGCCCGCAGCTTGGCCTTGTCCTGGACCTTCAGCGACCCGTCGCGGATCGCGGCGCCGCCGACCGGGATGGAGCGCGAGCCGCCGGTGCCGTTGCCGGTGCGGACCAGGTCGGTGTCGCCCTGGACGATGGTGACCTGGTCGGGCTCGACGCCGAGATGCTCGGCGATGATCTGCTTGTAGGCGGTCTCATGGCCCTGGCCGTTGGTCTGGGTGCCGACATAGACCGTGACCTTGCCGTCGCGGGCGACCCGGACATCGGCGGCCTCGTCCTCGCCGCCGGCGCAGGCCTCGACATAGGTGGCGATGCCGAGCCCGCGATACCTGCCCTTGGCCGCCGAGTCGCGGCGGCGCGACTCGAAGCCGGCGACATCGGCGATCTGCGCCGCCTCCTCGAGGTTGCGGGTGAACTCGCCGCTGTCATAGGTGACGCCGGTGACCGTGGCGTAGGGCATCGCCGAGGGCGGAATGAAGTTGCGCCGCCGCAGCTCGACCGGGTCGATGCCCAGCACCCGCGCCGCGTGGTCGACGATGCGCTCGACATTGAACGCCGCCTCCGGCCGCCCGGCGCCGCGATAGGCGTCGACCGGCTGGGTGTTGGTGAACACGCCGCGCACCCGCTCATAGACGCCCTGCAGCGTGTACAGGCCGTTCAGCATCTGGGCGCCGCCGGCCATGGTCGGGATGAAGGGTGCGAAGTTCGACAGATAGGCGCCCATATTGGCGATCAGGTCGACGCGCAGCGCCAGGAAGCGGGCGTCCTTGTCCACCGCCAGCTCGACCGTGGCGACGTTGTCGCGGCCGTGGTCGTCGCTGATGAAGGCCTCGGTCCGCTCCGACGTCCACTTCACCGGCCGGCCGAATTTGCGCGCGGCGTACAGCGTCGCCGGGTATTCCGGATACATGAACAGCTTCATGCCGAAGCCGCCGCCGACATCGGTGCTGCGGACCAGGAACCGCTCCGGCGGCAGCTTGAAGATGTCGTTCGCCAGCATGTCGCGCAGCATGTGCACGCCCTGGCAGGAAACGTAGAGCACGAAGCGGCCGTCGGTGGCGTCCCAGTCGGCGTTGCAGCAACGCGGCTCCAGCGGCGAGGCGACGACCCGGTTGTTGACCAGGTCAACCTTGACCACCTTGTCAGCCCGCGCGAACAGCGCCTCGACCTTGTCCTTCTTGCCGAACTCCCAGTCGAAGCACAGGTTGGTCGGCGCGGCGTCCCAGATCGCCGGGCCGTCGAGCGTGCCGACGAGATCGGTCGCCGACGGCAGCGAATCATAGTCGATTTCGATCGCCTCGGCGGCGTCCTTGGCCTGCTCGATGGTCTCAGCCACCACCAGCGCCACCGCCTCGCCGACATGGCGGACCCGGCCGCGCGCCAGGATCGGCCGCGGCGGCATCACCTGGTCGGAGCCGTCGCGATTCTTCACCGGGGCGTAGCATTTCAGGTCGCTGATCCCGTCGGCATCGAGATCGGCGATGGTGACGATGCCGATCACGCCCGGCATCGCCGCCGCGGCCGTGGTGTCGATGCCGCGGATCTCGGCATGGGCGAAGGGGGAGCGCAGGAACCAGGCCTGCGCCTGGCCCGGGGCGGAGACATCGTCGGTGTAGCGGCCGCCGCCCTTCAGCAGGCGGGGGTCTTCGCTGCGGCGCATGGGCTGGCCGATGCCGAACTTCGTCGCCACGATGTGCTCCTCCCGGGACCTGAATCGGTTTAGGATCGGCCGTGGCGCCGTGGGCGTCAATGCCATGTCGGACAATAGTGCGCCGGAATGCAGCGCAGGATCATGCGCGGGCGCAGCGAGGGGCTGGTATTGGGGGCTGGTCTTCGCTACATAAGCGCCATCGCCGGCTGCCGGGCGCAGCCGGCCGTTTTCGTTTGTCGACAGGTGTCCAGTGCAGCAGGTCTTGCTCGTCGTCCACGTACTGATTGCCGTGGCCCTGATCGGGGTGATCCTGATCCAGCGCAGCGAGGGCGGTGGCCTGGGCATCGGCGGCGGTGGCGGCGGCGGGCTGGTCTCGATCCGCGGCCAGGCCAACCTGCTGACCCGGGTCACCGCCGGCCTGGCGGGCGCCTTCATGGTGACCAGCATCGTCCTGGCGATCATGGCCGGTGCCCACCGTGCCGGCTCGGCGATCGTCAACGAGGTGCCGGCGGCGCCGGCGCAGAGCGCGCCGGCCAGCACCGCGCCGGCCGGGCCGTCGGTTCCGACGACGGAATAACCCGTCGGCATGACTGTCATGTTCGGGGCGGCCCCGGTTTGGGCCGCCTCGCTGTTTTTGGCTGGACGAATCTGGGGTAGGGTTGAATTCCATGACGCGGTACATCTTCATTACCGGCGGCGTGGTCTCCTCGCTTGGCAAGGGACTGGGCGCAGCAGCACTCGGGGCACTTCTTCAGGCGCGGGGCTTCAAGGTCCGGCTCCGGAAGCTGGACCCCTATCTCAACGTCGACCCGGGCACGATGAGCCCGACCCAGCACGGCGAGGTCTTCGTCACCGATGACGGGGCCGAGACCGACCTGGATCTGGGCCATTACGAGCGCTTCACCGGCGTGTCGGCCCGCAAGAGCGACAACGTCACCACCGGCAAGATCTATTCGGGCGTGATCGCGCGCGAGCGCCGCGGCGACTATCTCGGCGCCACGGTGCAGGTGATCCCGCACATCACCGACGCGATCAAGGAATTCATCCGGTCGGACGTCACCGACGAGGACTTCATCATCTGCGAGGTCGGCGGCACGGTCGGCGACATCGAGAGCCTGCCGTTCCTCGAGGCGATCCGCCAGTTCGGCAACGAGGTCGAGCCGCAGAACGCGCTGTTCCTGCACGTCACGCTGCTGCCCTACATCCCGGCGGCAGGCGAGCTGAAGACCAAGCCGACCCAGCATTCGGTGAAGGAGCTGCTGTCGGTCGGGATCCAGCCGGCGATGCTGCTGTGCCGCGCCGACCGGCCGATCCCGGCCAATGAGCGGCGCAAGATCGCGCTGTTCTGCAACATCCGGCCGGAGCGGGTGATCGCCGCCCTCGACGTCGACACCATCTACAGCGTGCCGATCTCGTACCACGAGGAAGGCTTCGACGATCAGGTCCTGTCCTATTTCGGCCTCGATCAGCCGAAGGCGCCGGACCTGTCGCGCTGGTCCAACATCGTCCAGCGCGTGCGCGCGCCGGAGGGCGAGGTCACGATCGGCGTGGTCGGCAAGTACACCTCGCTGATCGACAGCTACAAGAGCCTGGCCGAGGCCCTGACCCATGGCGGCATCGCCAACAACGTCAAGGTCAAGCTCGACTGGATGGATTCGCAGATCTTCGAATCGGAGGACGCGGTCAGCCATCTCGAGCATGTCCACGGCATCCTGGTGCCGGGCGGCTTCGGTGAGCGCGGGGCCGAGGGCAAGATCCGCGCCGCCCAGTTCGCGCGCGAGCGCAAGGTGCCGTATTTCGGCATCTGCTTCGGCATGCAGATGGCGGTGATCGAGGCGGCGCGCCACATGGCCGGGCTGCCGGCGGCGAATTCGACCGAGTTCGGCCCGACCAACGAGCCCGTGGTCGGCCTGATGACCGAATGGACCCGCGGCAACGCGCTGGAGACCCGCCGCAACGACGGCGACCTCGGCGGCACCATGCGCCTCGGCGCCTATCCGGCCGCCCTTGTGCCCGGCAGCCGGGTGCAGGAGATCTACGGCGCGACCGAGATCAGCGAGCGGCACCGCCACCGCTACGAGGTCAACATCAACTACCGCGAGCGGCTGGAGCAGGCCGGGCTGTTCTTCTCCGGCCTGTCGCCGGACGGCGTGCTGCCGGAGATCGTGGAGCTGCCGGACCATCCCTGGTTCATCGGCGTGCAGTACCATCCGGAGCTGAAGTCGAAGCCGTTCGACCCGCATCCGCTGTTCACCGACTTCATCCGCGCCGCGATCGAGCAGAGCCGGCTCGTCTGAGGACCATGACCATGACCGCTGCCCGTGCCGTCACCGTCGGCAACGTCACTTTCGCCAACGACCGCCCGCTGACCATCATCGCCGGCCCGTGCCAGCTGGAAAGCCGCGAGCACGCGCTGGAGATGAGCCAGGCGCTGGTCGAGATCACCGGCCGGCTCGGCCTCGGCCTGGTCTACAAATCGTCCTTCGACAAGGCGAACCGCACCTCCGGCTCGGCCGCCCGCGGCCTCGGCATGGACAAGAGCCTGCCGATCATGGCCGAGATCCGTGAGAAATTCGGCTGCCCGGTGCTGACCGACATCCACGATCCGGCGCAATGCGCGCCGGTGGCCGAGGCGGTCGACATCCTGCAGATCCCGGCCTTCCTGTGCCGGCAGACCGACCTGCTGCTGGCCGCCGGCGCCACCGGCCGGGCGATCAATGTCAAGAAGGGCCAGTTCCTCGCGCCCTGGGACATGAAGAACGTCGCCGCCAAGATCGCCTCGACCGGTAACGACAAGGTGCTGCTGACCGAGCGCGGCGTCAGCTTCGGCTACAACACCCTGGTCAGCGACATGCGCTCGCTGCCGATCCTGGCGCAGACCGGCTATCCGGTGGTGTTCGACGCCACCCATTCGGTGCAGCAGCCGGGCGGGCAGGGCGCCACCTCGGGCGGCCAGCGCGAATTCGTGCCGGTGCTGGCCCGGGCCGCGGTCTCGATCGGCGTCGCCGCCGTGTTCATCGAGACCCACCAGGACCCGGACCACGCCCCGAGCGACGGCCCCAACATGGTGCCGATCAACAAGCTCGAGGCGCTGCTGACCACCCTGGTCGCCCTCGACCGCATCGCCAAGGCCGACCCGGTCCGGATCTGAGCACATGTCCGTCGTTACCGTGTGCCTCGACGACGACACGGCAAACGCCCTCGACCGGCTGGCCGAGAGACTGGACCGATCGCCGGACGACGTCGCCGCTCAGGCGATCCGGGAATATGTGGTCTTGCAGGCTCGGCAGCGGGCCGAGATCGAGGCGGGTCTTGCGCAGGCCGATGCCGGCGATTTCGCCAGCGACACCGATGTGGCGCGCGTGTTGGCAAAATTCGGTCGTCCGGCTGAATGAGGGCCTGCCGGATCGTCCTGTAGGACGGGTTCGCCTTCGAACCCAACATCCGAAGATCGGTGATTCGCGCTGCATGCGGCGGCCGGTACTCTGAGGCGCTCGGCCCCATCGTGAGCACCAGTTCTGCGCCTCTCATAGGGAGGCGCAGACTCCGCTACTCGTCATAGGGATCGATCAGGTAGCCGGTGGCGACGTCACGACGCTCCTGCCGGATAATCGTCGCGCGCAATTCCCAATCCGGCACATGCCGGTCAAGCCGGATGGAATCGGCCAAGGACACGCCGTGCGCGAGCTGAACGTGGCCAAACCGATCTGATCGGGAAATGACGCCCTCGGCGGCCCGTGACAGGTCGATCACCTCCAGCTTCCAGCTGCTGTCGTCACCCCACACGCATCCGGCGACGAAACCGGTGGTCAGCGACAGCCAGGGGCCGAACGTCCGGTGATAGCCATATTGATCCGCCTCCTGTCCCGAATGCCCTTCTGCATCGGTCTCGAACCACCAGTCTTCCCTCTCTCGACCAGTCGGGTCTTTGCAAACGACTTTCTTGTATCGTGGGACATAGAATTCGACCGGGCAGAAGCCTCCTGGGGCCGGCTCCTCCCCGCCAAGATCGGTACAGTCGGGCAGCTTCATCACTCGGGTGGATGTGTAATCTCGCGAATACAAAGCATACCATTCTGAGCCTAGCTCAAACGGCTCAAATGTTGTTTTGGCCCATCCTGGGTGATTTCGGTTGTATTCGCCGATCTGATCGGGGCCGTCGAAGATCTTGACTAAAGAGGAGCCCCACGATCCGCTTGGATGCGGTTCGAACGTCGCTTCAACTCGAAATCGTCTGCTCTCTATGCCGGCCTTCATAATGCTTGGCTCCATCGGATGATGCGGCTGAGCAGGGCCGGCGAGAGCGTTGGGTTCGCCTCGGCGAACCCAACGCATTTTATGCCACATGATGGATGCTGGGTTCGCGGCCGCGAACCCAGCCTACGAGTGTCGCTTCCCATTCACTACTCCGCCGCCGCGGCCATCGTGGCGTAGCGGCGTTCGGTGTCGGTGATGTAGTCGCGGGTGAGGGGGGCGGCGTCGCGCTTCCGGGCCAGCTGCATCTGGAACACCATGCAGGTGCCCATCCGGAACTCGTTCTCGCAGCCCAGCAGGTAGAACTCCCACATCCGGCAGAAGCGCTCGTCGTAGAGCTTGGCGATGCGCTCACGCTGCTGCTGGAACCGTTCGTTCCAGGCCGCCAGTGTGTCGGCGTAGTGCACCCGCAGGATCTCGATGTCGGTGACCCACAGGCCCTGGCGCTCGACCGCGGCCAGCACCTCCGACAGCGCCGGCACATAGCCGCCCGGGAAGATGTATTTGCGCAGCCATGGCCCGGTGTTGCCCGGCGGGGTCATCCGCCCGATCGAGTGCAGCAGCATGACGCCGTCATCGGCCAGCAGGTCGCGCACCTTGCCGAAATACTCGTCGTAGTAGGCGGCGCCGACATGCTCGAACATGCCGACCGAGACGATCCGGTCGAAGCGCTGGTCGAGCTCGCGGTAGTCGCGCAGCTCGAACTTCACCCGGTTGCCCAGGCCGCGCTGGCGGGCGCGCTCCTCGGCCAGCTTCTGCTGCTCGACCGACAGGGTCACGCCGGTCACCTCGACCGGTGCCAGCTCGGCCAGCGTCATCGCCATGCCGCCCCAGCCGCTGCCGATGTCGAGCACGTTCTTGGCGTCGTCGAGCAGCAGCTTGGCGGCGATGTGCCGCTTCTTGGCGGTCTGGGCGTCCTCGATCGTGCCGACCCCGTCGCCGAAATAGCCGCAGGAATACTGCATGTCGTCGTCGAGGAAGAGCTCGAACAGCTCGCGCGACAGGTCGTAGTGGTGGTGGACGTGCTCCTGCGCCTTGCCGACCGGGTTGTGCTGCTGCAGCCGGCGCAGCCGGCGGCCGACCGAATTCAAGAGCGCCTGCAGCGGATAGCCGTCCAGCGCCTGGAAGTTATGGCCGTACAGGGAGAACAGGTCGCGCAGCGTGGTCCCGTCCTCCAGCGTCAGCGTGCCGTCCATATAGGCTTCGCCGACCGACAGCGCCGGGGCCGTGAACAGCTTGCGCGGCAGTCCGGGGTCGTGCAGGCGGACCGCGGCGAAGGGGCCGGGCTGCTCGCCCGCGAAATCGTGGACGACACCGCCGGCGTCGGTCACCCGCAGGTGCCCCGCCTGCACGAAGCGTGACAGCATATGAGAGAGAAGCCGCATTTCGGTACCCTGAGTTGCGTACTTTTGTCGCGAGGCTACTCCCCAAATTGACGCAGTTTCAACATGGCAGCGCCACAATCGGCGGATGTGAGGTTTGCCCTACGCGCAGAGGTGAAAATCCTTGCATTTTCCGGTCCGCGGCACAGTCTGGCCGCGCCGATTCCCGCCCGACCACTCCTGCGCAAGCGAGAGGCTGCCCTATGACCGCGATCGTCGACATCCACGCCCGCCAGATCCTCGACAGCCGGGGCAACCCGACCGTCGAGGTCGACGTCACCCTCGAATCGGGCGCCTTCGGCCGCGCCGCCGTGCCGTCCGGCGCCTCGACCGGCGCCCATGAGGCGGTCGAGCTGCGCGACGGCGACAAGTCGGTCTATGGCGGCAAGGGCGTGACCAAGGCGGTCGACGCCGTGAACGGCGAGTTGTTCGACGCCCTGGCCGGGCTGGACGCCGAGGACCAGATCGCGCTCGACCGCACCATGATCGAGTTGGACGGCACCCCGAACAAGGGCCGGATCGGCGCCAACGCCATCCTCGGCGTCAGCCTGGCCGTGGCCCGCGCCGCGGCCGAGGATGCCGGCCTGCCGCTGTACCGCTACGTCGGCGGCGCCTATGCCAGCACCCTGCCGGTGCCGCTGATGAACATCATCAATGGCGGCGCCCATGCTGACAACCCGATCGACATCCAGGAGTTCATGATCCTGCCGGTCGGCGCGCCGACCCTGGCCGAGGCGGTGCGCACCGGGTCGGAGGTGTTCCACGCCCTGCGCAAGAAGCTGAAGGATGCCGGCCACAACACCAATGTCGGCGACGAGGGCGGCTTCGCGCCGAATCTCAGCTCGGCCGACGAGGCGCTGAGCTTCATCGTCCAGGCGATCGAGGCCGCCGGCTACAAGCCGGGCGATGACGTGGTGCTGGGGCTCGATGCCGCCTCGACCGAGTTCTACAGGGACGGCCGCTACGCCCTGGAAGGCGAGGGCAAGACCCTCGATAGCGCCGGCCTCGTCGCCTATTACGAGGCGCTGGTGAAGCGCTACCCGATCGTGTCGATCGAGGACGGCATGGCCGAGGACGACTGGGACGGCTGGGCCGCGATCACCAGCGCCCTCGGCGGCCGGGTCCAGCTGGTCGGCGACGACCTGTTCGTGACCAACCCCGAACGCCTGTCCCAGGGCATCGCCCGCGGCATCGGCAACTCGATCCTGGTCAAGGTCAACCAGATCGGCACCCTGACCGAGACCCTGCAGGCGGTGGAGATGGCCCACAAGGCAGGCTACACCGCGGTGATGTCGCACCGCTCGGGCGAGACCGAGGACGCGACCATCGCCGACCTCGCCGTCGCCACCAATTGCGGGCAGATCAAGACCGGCTCGCTCAGCCGCTCCGACCGGCTGGCCAAGTACAACCAGCTGATCCGGATCGAGGAGCAGCTGGGCCGCGCCGCCAGTTATGCCGGCCGGTCGGTGCTGCGCCGGCGCTAGGGCTATCAATTGACGCCGACCCCGACCTATGGTGATCTGAAGCCATGAGCATGTTTCGCTATCTCCGGCGGAAACTGCGGCCGATCATCGGGCCGGTGGTCGGCGTCTGCCTGATCGCCTATTTCAGCTACCATGCGATCCAGGGCGACCACGGCATCTTCGCCCGCGACGCGCTGCAGGGCGAGGTCGCCCAGGCCAAGTCGACGCTGGACGAGCTGACGGCGCAGCGCACGGAGATGGAAAAGCGCGCTGCGCTGATCGACCCGAAGCAGGTCGATCTCGACATGCTGGACGAACGGGCCCGGGCGATGCTGAATGTCGCCAGGCCCGACGACGTCGTCATTTTCTTTCCCAAGACCGCACCGGCCCCGGCGCCGGCCCAGTAAACCCGCGCGTCTGCCTTGCGCCGATGGCGGCGCGGCCGCGGACCTGCTTCTTGCAAATTCCGTCCGTGCGGGGTAGCACTGGGCCAGGCGACAAAACTATGCGCGCCTACTAACCCGATGCTATCCGACCAGGGAGGATCCATTGGCCGCCACGAAACGTCGTCCTGCCCAGGAGAAGACGTCGGGAGCCGTGGCTCCCGTCGCCGCCGGCAAGGACGAGTTGCTGCGCTATTACAAGGATATGCTTTTGATCCGCCGCTTCGAGGAGAAGGCGGGACAGCTGTACGGCATGGGGCTGATCGGCGGCTTCTGCCACCTCTATATCGGCCAGGAGGCCGTGGTGGTCGGCATGCAGGCGGCCCAAACGCCCGCCGACGACGTCATCACCGGCTATCGCGACCACGGCCACATGCTGGCCTGCGGCATGGACCCGCGCGGCGTGATGGCGGAGCTGACCGGACGCCGCGGCGGCTACTCCAAGGGCAAGGGCGGCTCGATGCACATGTTCAGCCGCGAGAAGAAATTCTTCGGCGGCCACGGCATCGTCGGCGCCCAGGTGTCGCTCGGCACCGGTCTCGGCTTCGCCCATCGCTACAAGGAGGATGGCGGCGCCTCGATCACCTATTTCGGCGACGGCGCTTCGAACCAGGGCCAGGTCTATGAGAGCTTCAACATGGCGGCTCTCTGGAAGCTCCCGGTCATCTACGTGATCGAGAACAACAAATACGGCATGGGCACTTCGGTGCAGCGGGCCTCGGCCAATGCCGACCTGCATCTGCGCGGCCAGGCCTACGGCATCCCCGGCGTCCAGGTCGACGGCATGGACGTGCTGTCGGTCAAGGCCGCCGCGGCCGAGGCGCTGGAGCGCGCCCGGGCCGGCGAGGGGCCGACGATCCTCGAGATGATGACCTACCGCTATCGCGGCCACTCCATGTCCGATCCGGCCAAGTACCGGAGCAAGGAGGAGGTGGCGAAGATGCGCGAGACGCACGACCCGATCGATCTGGTGCGCAAGAAGATCGACGCGATCGGCGGCGTCAGCGAGGACGACTTCAAGGCGATCGACAAGGAGATCCGGGGCATCGTCAACGATGCGGCGGAATTCGCGCAGCAGAGCCCGGAGCCCGATCCGTCGGAGCTCTACACCGACGTCCTGATCGAAGCCTGAGTCATCACGCCCCGGCGCGCGCCGCGACGGGCGCCGCCGGCTGCCGGAGAATTCCCCAATGCCCACCGAAATCCTGATGCCGGCGCTGTCGCCGACCATGACCGAGGGCACGCTCGCGAAGTGGCTGAAGCGCGAGGGTGACGCGGTGAAGTCGGGTGACGTGATCGCTGAGATCGAGACCGACAAGGCGACCATGGAGGTCGAGGCGGTCGACGAAGGCACCATCGGCAAGATCCTGGTGCCCGAGGGCACCGAGGCCGTGGCCGTGAACACCCCGATCGCCATCCTGCTCGGCGACGGCGAGAGCGCCGGCGACATCGGCCAGGCCAACGGCAAGGCCGCCCCGGCGGCCGAGGCGCCGAAATCCGAGGCCCGGGCGCCCGCCGCCCCGGCCGCGCCGCCGGCGAGCAAGGCGCCGCCCGCGACCGACGAGGACAAGTACTTCACCAAGACCAGGCGCATCACCGTGCGCGAGGCGCTGCGCGACGCCATGGCCGAGGAGATGCGGCGCGACCCGACCGTGTTCCTGATCGGCGAGGAGGTCGCCGAGTACCAGGGCGCCTACAAGGTCAGCCAGGGCCTGCTCGAGGAGTTCGGCGCCAAGCGGGTGATCGACACCCCGATCACCGAGCACGGCTTCACCGGCCTCGGCGTCGGCGCCGCCTATGCCGGGCTGCGGCCGATCGTCGAGTTCATGACCTTCAACTTCGCCATGCAGGCGATCGACCAGATCATCAATTCGGCGTCGAAGACGCTGTACATGTCCGGCGGCCAGATGGGCAGCCCGATCGTGTTCCGCGGCCCGAACGGCGCGGCGTCGCGCGTCGGCGCCCAGCACAGCCAGGACTATGCCAGCTGGTATGCCCATTGCCCGGGCATGAAGGTGGTGTCGCCCTGGTCGGCGGCGGATGCCAAGGGCCTGCTGAAATCGGCGATCCGCGACCCGAACCCGGTGATCTTCCTCGAGAACGAGATGCTCTACGGCCAGAGCTTCGACGTGCCGGAGGATCCCGAGTTCATCGTCCCGATCGGCCGCGCCAAGATCGTGCGCCCGGGCAAGGACATCACCATCGCCACCTATTCGATCATGGTCGGCAAGGCGCTGGAGGCGGCCGAGACCCTGGCCGCGGAAGGCATCGACGCCGAGGTGATCGACCTGCGCAGCATCCGGCCGCTCGACGTCGAGACCATCGTCAACTCGGTCAAGAAGACCAACCGGCTGGTCTCGGCGGAGGAGAGCTGGCCCTTCGCCGGCATGGGATCGGAGCTGGCGGCGCTGATGATGGAGCATGCCTTCGACTATCTCGACGCCCCGGTCGGGCGCGTCTGCTCGGTCGACGTGCCGCTGCCCTACGCGGCCAATCTCGAGCACCTCGCGCTGCCGCAGGCATCGCACATCGTCGAGGCGGCCAAGGCCGCCTGCTACCGCTAGGCGCCGGACAGGGGAGGGATCGATGACGATCAACATTCTGATGCCGGCGCTGTCGCCCACGATGACCGAGGGCACGCTCGCCACCTGGCACAAGAAGGAAGGCGACAAGGTCAAGTCCGGCGACGTGATCGCCGAGATCGAGACCGACAAGGCGACCATGGAGGTCGAGGCGGTCGACGAAGGCACCATCGGCAAGATCGTGGTGCCGGAAGGCACCGAGAACGTGCCGGTCAACGAGGTCATCGCCATCCTCCTGGAGGAGGGCGAGGATGCCGGCGCGCTGAAGGGCGGCGCGCCTGCCGCGAAGCCCGAGCCCAAGGCGGAGGCTCCGGCCGAGCCGAAGGCGGAAGCGCCGGCGGCGCAGCCCGCCCCGGCCGCCAAGCCGGCGACCAACGGCCATGACGACAGCCGCGTCTTCGCCAGCCCGCTGGCCCGCCGCATGGCGCAGCAGGCCGGGGTCGACCTGGCGGCGCTGAAGGGCAGCGGCCCGCATGGCCGCGTGGTCAAGGCGGACATCGACGCGGCGCTGGCCGGCGGCGCCCCCGCGGCCAAGCCGGCCGCCGCGGCGCCCGAGGCGGTGAAGCCTGCGCCCGCCGCCGCCCCGGCCGCGAAGCCGGCGGCCGCCGGTGGCCCGAACGCCAAGCAGCTCGCCGATGCCTTCGGCATCCCGTACAGCGAGCAGAAGCACAGCAACATGCGCAAGACGGTGGCGCGCCGGCTCCTGGAGTCGAAGCAGACCGTCCCGCATTTCTACCTGACGGTCGACATCGAGCTCGACGCGCTGCTGAAGCTGCGCAAGGAGCTGAACGACCGCGGCGACGTCAAGCTGTCGGTCAACGACCTGATCATCAAGGCGGCGGCGCTGGCGCTGCGCAAGGTCCCGGCGGCCAACGCCTCCTGGACCGACGAGGCGATGATCCAGTATGAGCGGGTCGACGTCTCGGTCGCGGTGGCGACCCCGGGCGGCCTGATCACCCCGATCATCAAGGACGCCGACCGCAAGGGCCTGGGCACGATCTCGGGCGAGATGAAGGACCTGGCGGCCCGCGCCCGCGACGGCAAGCTGAAGCCTGAGGAGTACCAGGGCGGCACCTTCTCGATCTCCAATCTGGGCATGTTCGGGGTCAAGGATTTCGCGGCGATCATCAACCCGCCGCAATCCTGCATCCTGGCGGTCGGCGCCGGCACCCAGCGGCCGGTGGTCAAGGACGGCGCGCTCGCCATCGCCACGGTGATGAGCTGCACGCTGTCGGTCGACCATCGCGCCGTCGACGGCGCGGTCGGGGCCGAGTACCTGGCCGCCTTGCGCGCGCTGGTGGAAGCTCCGCTGAGCATGATGCTTTGACCGGTCGCGGGGGCCGGGCCCGACCCGGCCCCCGACCGGCGACCCCGTGATCGCCTCCGCCGGGATGCGGGTGGCAGCAAGGAGACACCACAGTGGCTGATACCAGCTTCGACGTCCTGGTGATCGGCGGCGGCCCGGGCGGCTATGTCGCCGCGATCCGCGCCGCCCAGTTGGGGCTGAAGACCGCGCTGGTCGAGCGCGAGCATCTGGGCGGCATCTGCCTGAACTGGGGCTGCATCCCGACCAAGGCGCTGCTGCGGTCGTCCGAGATCTCGCATCTGCTGAAACATCTCGACCAATATGGCTTTTCAGCCAAAGACATCAGCTTCGATCTTAAGAAAGTGGTTGATCGGTCGCGCAAGGTCGCGTCGCAGCTGTCCGGCGGCGTCAAGCACCTGCTGAAGAAGAACAAGGTGCCGGTGTTCGACGGCGCCGCGAAGCTGCTCGGCGGCGGCAAGGTCGAGGTGTCGCTGAAGGCCGGCGGCAAGGAGACGCTGGCGGCCAAGCACATCATCATCGCCACCGGCGCGCGGGCGCGGAACCTGCCGGGGCTTGAGGCCGACGGCAAGCTGATCTGGAGCTACAAGGAGGCGATGGTCCCGCCGACCATGCCGAAGTCGCTGCTGGTCATCGGCTCGGGCGCCATCGGCATCGAATTCGCCAGCTTCTACCGCAACATGGGCGCCGAGGTGACCGTGGTCGAGATGCTCGACCGCGTGCTGCCGGTGGAGGACGAGGAGATCTCGGCCTTCGCCAAGAAGCAGTTCGAGAAGCAGGGCATGCGCATCCTGGTCGGCGCCAAGACCCAGAAGCTGGAGAAGGGCGCCGACAATGTCACCGCCACCATCGAGGTCGGCGGCAAGACCGAGAAGATCACCACTGACCGGGTGATCCTGGCGATCGGCATCGACGGCAATGTCGAGAACATCGGCCTGGAGAACACCAAGGTGAAGGTCGACCGCGGCCACATCGTGGTCGGCCCCTATCTGGAGACCGACGAGCCCGGCGTCTACGCCATCGGCGACGTCGCCGGCGCCCCCTGGCTGGCGCACAAGGCCAGCCATGAGGGCGTGATCTGCGTCGAGAAGATCGCCGGCCAGCATCCGCACCCGATCGATGTGACCAACATCCCGGGCTGCACCTACTGCATGCCGCAGGTCGCCTCGGTCGGGCTGACCGAAGCCAAGGCCAAGGCCGCCGGCTACGAGGTCAAGGTCGGCCGCTTCCCCTATATCGGCAACGGCAAGGCGATCGCGATGGGCGAGCCGGAGGGCATGATCAAGACCGTGTTCGACGCCAAGACCGGGGAGCTGCTGGGCGCCCATATGATCGGCGCCGAGGTCACCGAGCTGATCCAGGGCTATGTCGTCGCCAAGACGGCGGAGTCGACGGAGGCGGAGCTGATGCACACCATCTTCGCGCACCCGACGCTCAGCGAGATGATGCATGAGAGCGTCCTGGACGCCTACGGCCGCGCAATCCACTATTGAGCAAAGCGAGCTTGGCTTCCGGCGGCGCTCCCCCATCTTTGGGTGAGGCGCCGCCGAGGCCCGGCCGCAACCCGCCCAGGACACCTCAAGGACGGACCATGTCCGCTGTAGAGCCCCATCTCCGCCACCCCGAAAAGGCCAACCGCCCGGACAATCCGATCCAGCGTAAGCCCGCCTGGATCCGGGTCAAGGCGCCGGTCTCGGCCGAGTACAACCAGACCCGCAGGCTGATGCGGGACCTCAAGCTGAACACGGTGTGCGAGGAGGCGGCCTGCCCCAATATCGGCGAATGCTGGGCCAAGGGCCATGCCACGGTGATGATCCTGGGCTCGGTCTGCACCCGGGCCTGCGCCTTCTGCAACATCGCCACCGGCCGGCCCGACCAGCTCGACCCGCATGAGCCGCAGCACGTGGCCGAGGCCGCCGGCCGGCTGGGGCTGAGCCACATCGTCATCACCTCGGTCGACCGCGACGACCTCGACGACGGCGGCGCCCGGCATTTCGCCGAGACCATCCGCGCGGTCCGCGCCGCGGCGCCGGACACGACCATCGAGATCCTCACTCCCGACTTCAAGAACAAGCCGGGAGCCGTTGAAATCGTTGTCGAAGCGCGCCCGGATGTCTTCAACCACAACCTCGAGACCGCGCCCCGGCTGTACCCGTCGATCCGGCCCGGCGCCCGCTACTTCACCTCGCTGCAGCTGCTGTCGCGGGTGAAGGAGCTGGACCCGACCATCTTCACCAAATCCGGCATCATGGTCGGCCTGGGCGAGACGGCGGAGGAGGTCGGACAGGTGATGGACGACCTGCGCGCCGCCGATGTCGACTTCATGACCATCGGCCAGTACCTGCAGCCGACGACCAAGCATGCCAGGCTGGACCGCTTCGTCACGCCGGAGGAGTTCCAGACCCACGAGCGGATCGGGCGGGGCAAGGGCTTCCTGATGATCTCGGCCTCGCCGCTGACCCGGTCCTCCTATCACGCCGGCGCCGATTTCGAGAAGCTGAAGGCCGCCCGCCTGGCCAAGCTGGCCGCGGCCTCCGGATCCATCGACCTGGTCGCCCTGGCGCAGGGCGCCTGAAGGTCGCACTGGCGGGACGCCGCCGACGGTCTAATCTAGGTCGTCGAGCCGTCCCGCGGGTCCATCATGCCGTCACACACCGAACGCCGCGTCCTGCCCTTCACCCCGCAGCAGCTCTATGAGCTGGTGGCGGATATCGAGGCCTATCCGAGCTTCCTGCCCTGGTGCCTGGCCGCGCGCATCCGCAAGCGCGAGGGCAATGTGCTGACGGCCGACCTGGTCATCGGCTTCAAGATGATCCGCGAGCGCTACACCAGCCGGGTCACGCTGACCCCCGGGCGGCAGATCGACGTCGCCTATGTCGACGGGCCGATGAAGCGGCTGACCAATTGCTGGCGCTTCCTGCCGCATCCGAATGGCTGCGAGATCGACTTCCATGTCGATTTCGAATTCCGGTCGCGGGTGCTGCAGACGGTGATCGGGGCGGTGTTCCACGAGGCCTTCCGCCGCATGGTCGGCGCCTTCGAGACGCGGGCGCGGGCGCTCTACGGCGAGCGCGCCTCGGTGCCCGCGGCGGCCGCCGAGGGCTGATCCAGGCCGGCCGTGGTGAAGCGCGGCGCCAGGGTGCGGTCGGCGCAGAGTGCATCGAGCGGCGCCGCCGGCATGTCGATGAAGCGGGCCACCAGCTCCGGCGCGCAGCTCTCCGTGCTCAGGATGGAATGGCTGCCGGCCCGGAACTCGATCACCCGGCCGTTGGTCAGGGTCCGCGCCGCGATATAGGCGTATTCCGGCGGCGTGATCGGGTCGAAGCTGCCGGTCAGCAGCAGGGCCGGGGTGGTGCTCGACACCGCCACCGCATCGACCGCCGAGATCGGCGGCACATGCCAGGAATCGCAGACCTGCCACTCCAGCGCATAGGCGGCGTTGCCGCCATAGGGCTCGGAAGCGGCGACCGACGCCGCCAGCGTGTCGCGGGTGGCGAAGGGCCAGCTCTCGCTGCAGGCGACGCTCAACGCCAGCCCGTCGGACCGGTTCGGCCCGCCGCTGAACACCGGCCCGATCCAGGGGACGAGGGCGCTCAGGTCGCCGCGCGCCACCTTGTCGATCAGCTCCGGCAGGTCGGGCAGGACGGCCGGGTCGTAGAAGGTGGCGTAGAGCGCGTCGAGCAAGATGCCGTCATCGACCCGGATGCTGCGCCGGCCCTGGCGGATCGTCTCCGGCTGGGACCGCAGCTGCGCCAGCATGCCGTCGAAGCGGGCCTCCAGCAGCGGGTATTGGGCGTCGCAATCGGGGCCGGAGTTGCACTCGCCGAACAGCCGGCGGAATACGCGGGCGATCAGCGCCGGCTGGGTGTCGAGGTCGAAGATCCCCGGCGGGTAGACGCTGTCCAGCACGGTGCTGCGCACCCGGTCGGGGAAGTCGCGCATCACCGCCAGCGCCACCCGGCTGCCGTAGGACACGCCGATCAGGTTGTAGCTCTCGTAGTTCAGCGCGGCGGCGATGTCGTCGACATCGGCCGCGGCCTCGGCGGTGGTGTAGGCCGACAGGTCGATGCCGGACCGGGTCAGGCGGTCATGGCAGCGCACCGCCGCCGGCCGCTCCAGCGCCAGCACCTCGGCCCGGCCCATCCCCGGCTTCCAGTTCCGCTCGGCGATGCGGTCGAGCTCCGGGCAGTCCAGGTTCGGGCGCGACTGGCCGACGCCGCGCTGGTCGAAGACGATGAAGTCGCGCGCCTCGCGGATCGGCCGGCTGATCTGCCACCAGGTGTCGGCATCGTCGCCGAAGGCGGCGTCGCCAGGGCCGCCATTGAGGAAGATCACCGGATCCGGCAGCGGCGACGGGGCCTGGCTGTGCAGCACCGCGACATAGAGGCGGAGGCTGCGGCCGCGCGCGCCTTCGCGATGCGTCGGCACGGCGACGAAGCCGCAGGTCGCCCGCTCGCCGCGCGGCACGGCGAAGACGCAGCGCGTGCTCTCGAAGCCGGAGGCCGCGGAAGCCGGAAAAGCGAACAGGAGCAGGGCGCCGAAGGCGATAAAGGGCCAGAAGCTCGGGGCCGGAGTCAGACGCACTGGCACGATACTTTCGTGTGAGTCTCGCCGGCCATGATGCGGTGCGCCCCGCCGGCCGGCAACCCGCGTCAGCCGGCGTGGGGGGATGCGGTTTTCGCAGTTTGCGCGCCGGAGATCCGGTCCGGAGCCGGCCGCTCCGCTGGATCAGTCCTGACGATCGACGGTAGCGGAGGCGTTGGCCAGCACAGCCGCCTTGAATGCGACGGCGATCTTGTTCACGAACGAGGCGCTGAAAGCCCCGATCGGATCGGCGGCGGGGTCGAGGTAGAACGAGCGCTCGGCCACGTCGCGGTTGTACTCGTTTACGCAGACCCAGCAACGGGCTTTCCATTCTGAAAGTCCGCCCCTTCGGCACTCGATCTCAGGCACCTCGATCGCACCGTCGCGATCGGTCGGCGCAACCGTGCTGACGGCCAGCAGGTAGAGAACGGTTTCCTTCGATCCGGCCTTCTGTACCGGCAGCAGCATGCAACAGGGGCGATCCTTTCGCCCCTCGGTCTCGCCGGCTGCCTGCTGCCGGGCCCAAAGGTACGGATACCAGATAAGTTGCCCGGTCCTAGGCGTCGCCATCACGCTTGCCGTCGATGATGTCGTCCAGGGCCGCAAGAAGCTCCGCGCGAACATCGGCGGGTTCCTTGCCCGAGACATAGACCTGGCGCGGGTCTTCCGCCCGGCGGGTCAGGCGCTCGAAATCCTCGATCGCCATAAGGACCAGCCGGGGCTTGTTCCGCTGAGTGATCATGACCGGGTGCCGCAGGGCTTCGGCGATGATGTCGCCTGACCTGCGCGAGAGGTCACTGGTGGAGTAGGACGACATGGCAGCGATCTCCTGTGATGCTGTAAAATACAGCAAAAGCAGCATTGCTGCAAATTCCAGAGACGAAAATGCCGCCTCGGATGGCGGCTAATCCAGGGATCGGTGGCAGGGCCGATGGCCCGCAACATTCGTCAGCCGGCGCGGGGGGATGCGGTTTTCGCAGCTTGCGCGCCGGCCAGCAGCAGCTCCAGCGCCAGCCGCAGCGCCTGGGCCCGGACCGCGGCCCGGTCGCCGGCGAAGACGCGCTTTTCCGTGCGCGTCGCGGCGCCTTGCCGGGCGAGGCCGAAATGCACCAGCCCGACCGGCTTGCCGGGGGTGGCGCCGCCCGGCCCGGCGATGCCGGTCACGGCCACGACCAGGCCGACCCGGGCTCGGATCAGCGCCCCCGCGGCCATCGCCGCCGCGACCTCGGCGCTGACCGCGCCCTTGGCGGCGATCAGCTGCGTCGGCACGCCCAGCAGCTCGGCCTTGGCCGCGTTGGAATAGGTGACGAAGCCGCGCTCGACCACGTCGGAGGAGCCGGCGATCGCGGTCAGCGCCGCCGCCACCAGCCCGCCGGTGCAGCTTTCCGCCGTCGCCAGCGTCAGCCCGCGGGCCCGGCAGGACTCCAGCACCTGCGTGGCCAAGGCGAGGTCCGCATCGTCGATCATGCCAGCCCTCCCGCCAGCACCGCCGCGCAGACCGCGGCCGTGGCCGCGCCGGCGGCGATGTCGTCCATCATCACGCCCCAGCCGCCGCCGAGCTCGCGGTCGAGCCAGGAGATCGGCCAGGGCTTGGCGATGTCGAGCAGCCGGAACAGGCCGAAGGCGAGGGGGTAGAGCCACGGCACCCCGGCGACCGGGGCCAGGGCCAGCAGCTGGCCGGCCACCTCGTCGATCACGATCGCGCTCGAATCCGCCTCGCCGCCGCGGCAGACCGCGCCGGCCGCCCAGACTCCGGCCAGACCGATGACAACCCCCGCGATCGCCACCGCCACTGGCCCGCCGAGCCGCCACAGCAGCCAGGCGAGGGGCAGGGCGGCCAGCGAGCCCCAGGTGCCGGAGGCCACCCGGATCAGCCCGATCCCGCCCACCGTCGCCAGCAGCGTCGAGGGCTGCCAGAAGGTGCAGCCGGGCGGGAGCGGCCGGAACGACGGCATCAGCGCTCGATCCGCACGCTCGCCGAGGCCTGGGCGGCGATGCCCTCCTCGCGGCCGGTGAAGCCGAGCCGCTCGGTCGTGGTCGCCTTGACGCTGACCCGCTCGGCGTCGATGCCCAGGATCTCGGCGATCCGCGCCACCATGGCGGCGCGGTGCGGGCCGATCTTCGGCCGCTCGCACAGCAGCGTCACATCGACATTGAGGATGGTGCCGCGGGCCCGCACCAGATCGGCGGCATGGGCCAGGAAGGCGGCGGAATCGGCGCCGCGCCAGCGTTCGTCCGAGGGCGGGAAGTGCTGGCCGATGTCGCCGGCGCCGATGGCGCCGAGCAGCGCGTCGGTCAGGGCGTGCAGCCCGACATCGGCGTCGGAATGGCCCTCCAGCTTGGCGGCGTGGGGGATGCGGATGCCGCACAGGATGACCGCGTCGCCGGTGATCAGGCGGTGCACGTCGAAGCCGGTGCCGGTCCGGATGTCGACGGCGCCGCCGAGCAGTCGTTCCGCGCGGGTCAGGTCCGCCTCCGTGGTGATCTTGAAGTTGTCGACATGGCCTTCGACCAGGCGCACGGCGATGCCCTGGCGCTCCGCCACCGCGGCGTCATCGGTCAGCGCCTCGCCGGCGGCGGCGCGGTGGGCGGCCAGCAGGGCCGGGAAGCGGAAGCCCTGCGGCGTCTGCGCCTGCCACAGCCCGCTGCGGTCGACCGTGCCGGCGGCGATGCCGGAATCGGCCCGCTTGATCGTGTCGACCACCGGCACCGCGGCGATCGCCGCCTCGACGGTGGCCAGGGCGTGGAGCACGCGGTCGATCGTCGCCCGGTCGACCAGCGGCCGCGCCGCATCATGCACCAGGACGAGATCCGGCGCCCGCGGCGCCAGCCACTCCAAGGCCGCGCGGACGCTGTCCTGCCGGGTGGCACCGCCGATGACCGGCTCGGGCAGGCCGAGCCCGGCGGTGGCGGCCTCGTAGAGCGGCCGGTGCTCATCGCGGATCACCACGACGATGTCGTCGAACCGGCCGGTGGCGCGGAACGCCTCGACCGACCGGCGCAGCACCGAGCTGCCGGCCAGCGGGCGGTACTGCTTGGGCAGGGAACCGCCGAACCGCTCGCCGGTTCCGGCGGCGACGATGACGGCGGCGTGGCGTGGCATGATCCGCTCGGTCTCCTGGACGAAAGGCGCCGCACGATAGGGCGGCGCCTTGGATGAGACAAGCGGAAGGCGGGCTCTACTGCGGGATCAGCTCGACCCGGCGGTTCTTGGCCCGGTCCTCGTCGCTGTCGTTCGGCGCCACTGGCGCCAGCGGGCCGACGCCCGCCGGGTTCAGCCGGCCGGCGGCCACGCCGTACTGCTTCACCAGCGCCGCCACCACCGCCGCGGCGCGGGCCCGCGACAGGGTCATGTTGGTCTCCGTGCCGCCGACATTGTCGGTGTGGCCGACGACATGGATCTTCAGCGCCGGGTCGTCCTTCAGGAACTGCGCCACCTGGTCCAGCGCCGGCTTGGATTCCGGCTTCAGCTCGGACTTGGCGAAGTCGAAATAGATGCCGTAGAGCGCGATGTGCCCCTGCGCCGACAGACCCCTCCCGATCTCGGCGGCCGTCACCGTCACCATCTTGTCCTGCAGCGTGCCGGATTCGATGACGTCGAGCTGGACGATGGCCTGGCCCTTCTCGACCTCGACCTGCGGCGTGTAGCCGTCCTCGAATTCGGTGACGTAGAGGGCGATGCTGACGGTGGCGCCGTCCTTGCTCAGCTCGGCGGTCAGGAGATGCGCCGCCTCCGGGCTGTAGCCGAACAGCTGGGTCCCGATCCCGTCGAAGATGGCGTCCTGGCGCCGGCCGATCGCGCCGCCATCGGCCTTGAACAGCACCGTGTAGCCTTTGGCCGCCAGCTCGTTCTGGTAGTTCTCGAACACGTCGTCGGAGGAAATGCCGGCCGGAACCGTATAGCTGAGGCGGGTCAGGGCGCCGCTGGCCTGCTTCGAGGCGGCGAACACCGGCTTGTTGTCGGAGTCGACGTCGTCGGCGGGGCCGAGCGGCAGGGTGTAGTGGGTGAATTTCTGGGTCTTGTAGACCACGATCGACGAACCGTCGAAGCGCTTGATCCCCGGATAGTCCTTCGCCCCCGGGACGTCGGCGGCGAAGGCCGGCGCCGCCACCGCGGCGGCCAGCGCGAACGCCAGCACGGCGATGCGACCGATCGTCCCGATCATCGAGTTCATAGGATTCTGCTCCATACTTGCCACCGGCCCGCAAGCTCGATGACATCATGCTCCAATCGCGGCCGTACTTCCGGCAGAGAAAGCGTCAATGCCCGTCCCCGACCTTCGGCCGGCTCTCATGTAGCGCGCGTCGCAAGGAACTTCTTCCCCCTCAGACTAGGGGGGCGGATGTCATTTCTGCTCATTGGTTAGGCAAAAGTTTCATTGGACAAAATTTAGGCGATGGGTTGATCTGACATTTGTAACCTTCTCGCCGCACATGCCGAACCTGAAACCCATTCCTGCCGCCGCGGCCGAGCCGCAACCGGATCCCTTCGCGCTTCTGGCCTCGCTGCCGGTGGCGGTGCTGGCGGTCGGCCGCGACCGGGTGATCCGCTTCGTCAACCTGGCCGCGCAGCAACTGCTCGACGCCAGCGAATCCGCCCTGCTGGGCCAGGACCTGACCGGCTTCGTGCCGGGCGACAGCCCGCTCTTCGCCCTGATCGAGCAGGCGATCCAGCAGGACCGCAGCGTCGGCGATTACGGCATGCTGCTGGAAAGCCCGCGGATCGGACGCCGCACCGTCTCGGTGACGGTCGCGCCGCTGGTCGACCCGCCGGATCTCGCCGTGCTCAGCCTGTTCGAGGAATCGGTGGCGCGGCGGATCGACACCCAGCTGAACCGCCGCCATGCCGCCCGGTCGATGACCGCCATGGCCGCGATGCTGGCGCATGAGATCAAGAACCCGCTCTCCGGCATCCGCGGCGCCGCCCAACTGCTGGAGCAGACGGTCGGCGACGAGGACCGGGCGCTGACCCGGCTGATCTGCGAGGAGACCGACCGCATCGTCCGGCTGGTCGACCGCATGGACGCCTTCTCCGACCCCAGCCCGCTGAACCGCGACCCGGTCAACATCCACGAGGTGCTGGAGCGGGCGCGCCGGGTGGCGCAGACCGGCTTCGGCCGCCATGTCCGCTTCATCGAGCGCTACGACCCGTCGCTGCCGCCGGTGTCGGGGCACTTTGACCAGCTTGTCCAGGTCTTCCTGAACCTGATCAAGAACGCGGTCGAGGCGGTGGCGGAAGACGGCGAGATCGTCCTGACCACCGCCTATCAGCGCGGCGTGGCGATCGCGGTGCAGGGCACCAGCCAGCGGCTGAACCTGCCGCTGATGGTGGCGATCCAGGACAACGGCCCGGGCATCCCGGACGACCTGAAGGACCATCTGTTCGACCCCTTCGTCACCACCAAGGCGGAAGGCTCCGGCCTTGGCCTGTCGCTGGTGGCCAAGATCATCGGCGACCATGGCGGGCTGATCGGCTTCGAGAGCGAGCCGCGCCGCACGGTGTTCAAGATTTCCCTGCCGATCCACGCCGAACCGGTGGCGCACGGCGAAGACAACGGAAGCGAAGCATGACCAGCGGGACCATTCTGGTCGCGGATGACGATCGCGCCATCCGCATGGTGCTGACCCAGGCCCTGTCGCGCCTCGGCCACGAGGTGCGCAGCACCGGCACCGCCTCGACCCTGTACAAATGGATCCAGGACGGCATCGGCGACCTGATCATCACCGATGTGATGATGCCGGACGAGAACGGGCTGGACCTGCTGCCGCGGATCAAGAAGCTGCGGCCGGAGCTGCGCGTCATCGTCATGAGCGCGCAGAACACCCTGCTGACCGCGGTCAAGGCGACCGAGCGCGGCGCCTTCGAGTACCTGCCCAAGCCGTTCGACCTGAAGGAGCTGGTCGGGGTGGTCGAGCGCGGCCTGACCCTGCCGCGCCAGGGCGGGGCCGAGCGGCGGGAGCCCGAGGACGGCGAGGAGGCGATGCCGCTGATCGGCCGGTCGCCGGCGATGCAGGAGATCTACCGGGTGATGGCCCGGCTGATGGCGACCGACCTGACCGTAATGATCGCCGGTGAGAGCGGCACCGGCAAGGAGCTGGTGGCCCGGGCGCTGCACGATTACGGCCGCCGCCGCTCCGGCCCCTTCGTCGCCATCAACATGGCGGCGATCCCGCGCGACCTGATCGAATCCGAGCTGTTCGGCCATGAGAAGGGCGCCTTCACCGGCGCGCTGTCGCGCTCCACCGGCAGGTTCGAGCAGGCGCAGGGCGGCACGCTGTTCCTGGACGAGATCGGCGACATGCCGATGGAGGCGCAGACCCGGCTGCTGCGGGTGCTGCAGGAGGGCGAATACACCACGGTCGGCGGCCGCACCCCGATCCGGGCCGATGTCCGCATCGTCGCCGCCACCCACCGCGACCTGCGCACCATGGTGCGGCAGGGGCTGTTCCGCGAGGACCTGTTCTACCGCCTCAACGTCGTGCCGATCCGGCTGCCGCCGCTGCGCGAGCGGTCGGAGGACATCCCGGCCCTGGTCAGCCACTTCATGCGCCGCGCCGCCGCCGAGGGGATGAGCGAGAAGGCGCTCGACAAGCGGGCGATGGAGCGGCTGACGCGGCACCGCTGGCCCGGCAATGTCCGCGAGCTGGAGAACCTGGCCCGGCGGCTCTGCGCGCTCTATTCGCAGGAGACGATCGGCATCGACGTGGTCGAGGCCGAGCTCAGCGACGCCCTGCCGCAGGCCGGGATCGCCGAGCCCGGCGTGGAGCCGGCCGGGGAGGGGCTGTCGGCCGCGGTCGAGCGCCATCTGCGCGACTATTTCGCCGCCCATGCCGGCAGCCTGCCGGCCAGCGGCCTGTACGACCGGGTGCTGCGCGAGGTCGAGCGGCCGCTGATCACGCTGAGCCTGGCCGCCACCCGCGGCAACCAGATCCGGGCGGCCGAGCTGCTCGGCCTCAACCGCAACACCCTGCGCAAGAAGATCCGCGAGTTAGACATTCCGGTCGTCCGTGGCCTAAGCTAGGACGCTTGACCGTAGCGCCTGCAGAACCGCCGATGACAACCAACGCCGCGAGCCCGACCTCTCTCTGGCGGCAGCTGTACCAATGGGCGGCCCGGGTCGGGCTGGAGAACAAGCTGGCGGTGGTGCTGATCTTCGCCGCCGTCGCATCCGGCATCGCGACCTATACCGCGCTCAGCAGCAACTCGCTGTTTGGCAAGGACGCCGACCGGGTGTCGCTGCTGCTGGTGCTCGACCTGACCATCCTGCTGATGCTCGGGGCGATCGTGGCGCGGCGGCTGGTCCAGATCTGGGCGGCGCGGCGCCGCGGCTCGGCCGGGTCGCGCCTGCATGTCCGTCTGGTGGCGCTGTTCGCCGTGGTGGCGGTGGCGCCCGCCATCCTGGTCGCGATCTTCTCCGCCGTGATCTTCAACATCGGCGTCCAGACCTGGTTCTCCGAACGGGTCTCGACCGCGATCAACGAATCGCTCTCGGTCGCCCAGGTCTATCTCGAGGAGAACCAGAAGAGCATCCGCTACGCCGCGCAGAGCATCGCCTACACCGTCGAGCGGGCCTACGCCCAGTATCCGGAGTTCATCTCCGGCAACCGGTCCGCCCTGGTCGGCATCCTCAGCAGCATGACCTCGACCTACGGCATCCCGGACATCCGGATCATCGACCGCAAGGGCCAGGTCGTCGCGGAATCGGCCTTCGCCAAGGGGCTGAAGCTGGAGATGGTCGGCCAGGAGCATTTCGAGCGGGCGATGTCCTCCGACACCACGGGCTACGGCCCGGTCGAGCTGATCGTCGACAGCGAGAGCGACCGGGTGCGGGCGCTGGTGCGGCTGAACGGCTTTCCCTTCGAGGCCTTCCTCCTGATCGGCAAGCAGGTCGACCCGGAGGCGCTGGCCTATGTCGAGCAGACCAAGGGCGCCGTCGCCGACTACCGGGCGCTGGAGGGGCGGCGGTCGCAGCTGCAGCTGATCTTCACCGCGATCTACGTCACGGTCGCGGTGCTGCTGCTGATGGCCGCGGTCTGGATCGGCCTGGTCTTCGCCGACACGCTGGTGCGGCCGCTGCGCGAGCTGATCATGGCGTCGGAGCGGGTGCGGGCGGGCGACCTGTCATACCGGGTCCAGGGCAGCGACAGCACCGACGAGCTCGGCAGCCTGGCCCGCTCCTTCAACCGCATGACCAACCAGCTGGAAAGCCAGCGCCGCGAGCTGATCGAGGCCAACCGCCAGCTCGACCAGCGCCGGCAGTTCACCGAGACTGTGCTGTCCGGCGTCTCGGCCGGCGTGCTCGGCCTCGACCAGGACGGCCGGGTCCATCTGCCGAACCGCTCCGCCACCGACCTGCTCGGCCGCTCGGTCGATGAGCTGGTCGGCCATCCCCTGGAGGCGGCGGTGCCGGAGATGGCCGATCTGATCGAGAACGCCCGCAGCCGCCAGGGCCGGGTGGTCGAGGGCCAGGTGAAGATCCGCCGCCATGGCGAGCTGCGCACCCTCCTGGCCCGCATCGCCGCGGAACGGCTGGACGGCGAGATTCAGGGCTTCGTCGTCACCTTCGACGACGTCACCGAGCTGCTCTCGGCCCAGCGCAAGGCGGCCTGGGCCGACGTGGCCCGCCGGATCGCGCATGAGATCAAGAACCCGCTGACCCCGATCCAGCTCTCGGCCGAACGGCTGAAGCGCAAATACCTCAAGCAGATAACGGACGATCCGCAGACCTTCATCACCTGCACCGAGACGATCGTCCGGCAGGTCGGCGACATCGGCCGGATGGTCGACGAGTTCTCGGCCTTCGCCCGCATGCCGACGCCGGTGATGAAGACGATCGACCTGTCGGAGACCTGCCAGCAGGCGATGTTCCTGCAGCGCAACGCCCATGCCAAGATCGGCTTCGCCTTCAGCCAGCCCGACGACCGCCCCCTGGTGCCGTGCGATTCCCGGCAGCTGTCCCAGGCCGTCACCAACCTGCTGCAGAATGCCGCGGACGCGATCGAGGGCCGCATCGCCGAGGGCCGCGACCTGCCCAAGGGGCAGGTGCGGATGGTGCTGGACTATGCCGACGGCGAGGCCTGGATCACGGTCGAGGACAACGGCAAGGGCCTGCCTACGGTCGACCGCGACCGGCTGACCGAACCCTATGTCACCACCCGCACGAAGGGCACCGGATTGGGTCTCGCCATCGTCAAGAAAATCATGGAGGATCACGGCGGCCGGCTGGTCCTCGAGGACCGCCCGGGCGGTGGGGCCCGGGTGAGCCTCGTCTTTCCGTTGGAACAGGCGGGCGTGCCGGCCGTTCCAACCGGCGACGAGCCGGATGCATCGACCGATCGGGTGACAGCTGCGGGCTCCAAGGACGCGGTGGGCCATGGCGCATGACATTCTCGTCGTCGACGACGAGGCGGATATTCGGATGCTCATCTCGGGCATCCTGGACGATGAAGGCTATACGACGCGGGAAGCCGGCGACACGACGCAGGCGCAGCACGAGCTTGCCGCCCGTCAGCCCAGCCTGGTGATCCTCGACGTCTGGCTGCAGGGCAGCCCGATCGACGGGCTCGAGCTGCTCGATATCATCCGGCGCGACCATCCCGGCGTGCCGGTGCTGATGATCAGCGGCCACGGCAACATCGAGACCGCGGTCACCGCCATCAAGCACGGCGCCTACGACTTCATCGAGAAGCCGTTCAAGTCGGATCGGCTGCTGCTGATGGTCGAGCGCGCCATCGAGGCGGCGCGGCTGCGGCGCGAGAATGCCGAGCTGCGGCTCCGCGCCGGCACCGAGGTCGAGCTGGTCGGCGCGTCGCCGATGATCGGCCAGTTGACCCAGCAGGTCGAGCGCGTGGCGCCGACCGGCAGCCGGGTGCTGATCACCGGCCCCGCCGGCGTCGGCAAGGAGGTGGTGGCCCGCCAGCTGCACGCCTTGTCCAAGCGCGCCGAGGGCCCGTTCATCGCGCTGAACTGCGCCGCGATGCATCCGGACCGGCTGGAGGAGGAGCTGTTCGGCGTCGAGGTCATGGTCGACGGCGCCATCACCACGCGCAAGGTCGGCACCTTCGAGCAGGCGCATGGCGGCACGCTGCTGCTGGACGAGGTGGCGGACATGCCGCTCGCCACCCAGGGCAAGATCGTCCGGGTGCTGCAGGAGCAGACCTTCGTCCGCGTCGGCGGCGCCACCAAGGTCGAGGTCGACGTCCGGGTGATCGCCTCCTCGAACAAGGACCTGCCGAGCGAGATCGCCGAGGGCCGGTTCCGCGAGGATCTGTACTACCGGCTCAACGTCGTGCCGATCGCGGTGCCGCCGCTGGCCAGCCGGCGTGAGGACATCCCGCTGCTGGCCCGCCATTTCATGCAGCGCGCAGCCGACGGCCAGGGGCTGATGCCGCGCCAGGTCGGCGAGGACGCGATGGCGGCGCTGCAGGCCTATAGCTGGCCGGGCAATGTCCGGCAGCTGCGCAACGTCGTCGAATGGCTGCTGATCATGGCGGCGGGCGACAACAGCATGCCGATCCATGCCGACATGCTGCCGCCGGAGATCGGCGCCATCGCCCCGGCGGTGCTGCGCGGCGACCGCGGCAGCGAGATCATGGGCCTGCCACTGCGCGACGCGCGCGAGCTGTTCGAGCGCGAGTACCTGATCGCCCAGGTCACCCGCTTCGGCGGCAACATCAGCCGCACCGCCGAGTTCATCGGCATGGAGCGCTCGGCCCTGCATCGCAAGATGAAGAGCCTGGGCGTGCACGGCGCCGGCGACCGCAAGCTGGTCGACTGACGGCCGCAGAGGAACGGGAGACATCGGGGAATGGCGCGCGACGCCTATGTCAACGGGCGCTATGTGCCGCATGCCCGGGCGGCGGTGCATATCGAGGACCGCGGCTTCCAGTTCGCCGACGGCGTCTACGAGGTGGTGTGCATCCGCCGCGGCCTCCTGATCGATGAGGACGGCCATCTCGACCGGCTCGACCGCTCGCTGCAGGAACTGCGCATCGCCTGGCCGTGCGAGCGGCGAGTGCTGCGGCTGCTGATGCGGCAGCTCTTGCAGCGCAACGGCGTGCGCGACGGGCTGATCTACCTCCAGGTCACTCGCGGCGTCGCGCCGCGCGACTTCCGCTTCCCCGCCGCGGTCCGGCCGACCCTGGTGATGACCACGCGGCGGGCGACGCTGGCGCCGCATGGCCGGACCGGCGTGCGCGTGATCACCATCCCCGACATCCGCTGGAAGCGCCGCGACATCAAGTCCGTGGGCCTGCTGCCCCAGGTGCTGGGCAAGCAGGAGGCGGCGGAGCGCGGCGCCTTCGAGGCCTGGCAGGTCGACGAGGACGGCTTCGTCACCGAAGGCACCTCGTCCAACGCCTGGATCCTGACCGCCGACGGCGCGCTGGTCACCCGCCCGGCCAGCCACGAGATCCTCAACGGCATCACCCGGCAGTCGATCCTGCGGATCGCGGCGGCGGAAGGGCTGCGCTTCGAACAGCGGCCGTTCAGCCTGGAGGAGGCTTTTGCCGCGCGCGAGGCCTTCCTCAGCAGCGCCACCAGCTTCGTCACGCCGATCCTGCAAATCGACGACCGCACGGTCGGCGACGGCACGCCCGGCCCGCTCGGCCGACGGCTGCTGGACGCCTATGTCGCGCATGCGGCGGGTGCCGGCGCAACATGACAATGCACCATTGTTCCCTTTTCTCCGGGCCGGTGCTTCCCATATTGTCGGACGGTGCCACATCGTGTGGCTCGGGCCCCTCGGGGCTCCAATAAAATCAAGCAGCAGGATCCAACTAATGTCGGAAAAGGCACAGAACGTTCAGGACGTGTTCCTCAACAACGTCCGGAAGAACAAGATCCCGGTGACCATCTTCCTCGTCAACGGGGTGAAGCTGCAGGGTATCATCACTTGGTTTGACAACTTCTCGGTCCTGCTCCGCCGCGACGCCCATTCGCAGCTGGTGTACAAGCATGCGATCTCGACGGTGATGCCGGCGCATCCGATCCAGCTGTTCGAGCCGCAGAAGGAAGAGGCCTGATCCCTTTGGGCCAAACTCTGGGGCCAAATGCCGGTGCGGATGGCGCGTCCTCGGGACGCGCCATCGTCATCCACCCGGTTCTGCCGGGCACCCGCAACGATTCAGGGCGGACCGCCGAGGCCTCGCTGGAGGAGGCGGTCGGGCTGGCGCGCGCGATCTCGCTCGATATCGCCGAGGCCCGCTGCGTCCGGGTGTCGCGGCCGCAGCCCTCGACCCTGATCGGCGAGGGCGCGCTGGAGGAGCTGGCGAGCGTGGTCGCCGCCACCGAGGCCGGTCTGGTCGTGGTCGACGCCACCCTCAGCCCGGTGCAGCAGCGCAACCTGGAGCGGCGCTGGAAGGTCAAGGTGATCGACCGCACCGGCCTGATCCTCGAGATCTTCGGCGAGCGCGCCCGCACCCGCGAGGGCCAGTTGCAGGTCGAGCTGGCGCATCTCAGCTACCAGCGCTCGCGCCTGGTCCGGTCCTGGACCCATCTGGAGCGCCAGCGCGGCGGCGCCGGCTTCCTCGGCGGCCCCGGCGAAACCCAGATCGAGCTGGACCGCCGCCAGATCGACGACCGCATCATCCAGATCAAGCGCCAGCTCGACGACGTCCGCCGCACCCGGTCGCTGCACCGCGACGCGCGGGCCCGGGTGCCGTATCCGGTGGTGGCGCTGGTCGGCTACACCAATGCCGGCAAGTCGACCCTGTTCAACCGCCTGACCCGGGCCACGGTGCTGGCCAAGGACATGCTGTTCGCCACGCTCGACCCGACCATGCGGTCGATCGAGGCAGGGCAGGGGCGGCGGATCATCCTGTCCGACACCGTCGGCTTCATCTCCGACCTGCCGACCCATCTGGTCGCCGCCTTCCGGGCGACGCTGGAGGAGGTGCAGGTCGCCGATTTGATCCTGCATGTCCGCGACATCGCCCATCCCGACACCGAGGCCCAGCGCGAGGATGTCGAGGGGGTGCTGCGCGACCTCGACATCGACATCGATTCCGACGGCAGGGTGATCGAGGTCCTGAACAAGGCCGACCTGCTGCCGGAGCATGAGCGCGAGACCCTGTCGACCGCGGTGCGCCGGCGTGGCCATGACGCGGCGGTGATCTCGGCCCTGACCGGCGAGGGCTGCGACGGGCTGATGGAGCTGATCGCCCGCCGCATCAACGCCGACCGCGAGACCATGACGGTCAAGCTCGACATCGCCGACGGCCGCACTTTGGCCTGGCTGCACAGCCACGGCGAGGTGCTGGAGGCGCGCGACGACGGCGCCCATCTCTTCATCCGCGTCCGCCTCCACCCGAACGACGCCGCGCGGCTGCACCGCCAGCTCGGCATCGCCCCCCGTCACTGAGAGCTCTTCGATGCTGCGCCTGCCCGAGATCGACACGGTCGCCGCCCTGATCGCGGAGACCGCGCAGGAGCTGATCCTGCCGCGCTTCGGCCGGCTGGAGGAGGGGGCGGTGATGGAGAAGGCGCCCGGCGATCTCGTCACCATCGCCGATCAGGAGAGCGAGATCCGCCTGGCCGCGCGGCTGCCCGGGCTGCTGCCCGGCTCACTCGTGGTCGGGGAGGAGGCCTATGCCAAGGACCCGGCCATACTCGACCTGATCGACGGCGACGACCCGGTCTGGATCGTCGACCCGGTGGACGGTACCGCCAATTTCGTCGCCGGCCGGCCGCGCTTCGGCACCATCGTCGCCCTGGTGCATCGGGGCGAGACGCTGATGGGCTGGATCCACCTGCCCATCGAGAACCGCACCGCCTGGGCGATCCGCGGCGAAGGCGCCTTCATCGACGGCCGCCGCCAGACTCTGGCCGCGCCCGGCCCGCTGGCGACGCTGCGCGGCGGCTTCAACCTGGCCAAGCGGCCGCCGGGCTACGCCGTGGCGGTGATGCGGCTGCGCGATGCCGTCGCCTCGCACATCCATGTCAACTGCGCCGGCGCCGACTACATCGATGCCGTCGAGGGCCGGATCGACATCCTGGCCTATCGCAAGCTGTTCCCCTGGGACCATGCCGCCGGCACGCTGCTGCATGCCGAGGCCGGCGGCTGGGCCGCGGTGCTCGACGCCACCCGCTACCGCCCGACGCTGCGCCAGGGCCCGATCCTGGTGGCGCCGGACGAGGCCAGCTGGCGCGCCGCCCGCGCCGCCATGGGCGAGATCGCGGCCGCGGCCTGAGCCCGGCCGAACCCGACACCAACCCGAGAAGGAAGCACCATGTCCCGCACCACCACCGCCTCCGGGCTGGAATACGAGGATCTCGAGGTCGGCACCGGCGACGAGGCGAAGGCCGGCGTCACCGTGACCGTGCACTACACCGGCTGGCTGCAGAACGCCGACGGCAGCGCCGGCCGCAAATTCGATTCCAGCAAGGACCGCAACGAGCCGTTCCGCTTCCCGCTCGGCGGCGGCCGGGTGATCCGCGGCTGGGACGAAGGCGTGCAGGGCATGAAGATCGGCGGCAAGCGCCGCCTGGTCATCCCGGCCGCGCTGGGCTATGGCGCCCGCGGCGCCGGCGGCGTGATCCCGCCGAACGCGACCCTGATTTTCGACGTCGAACTGCTCGGCGTCTGACCCGTCCGTCCGCCCTCCAGGCTTGACCCGGCCCGGCCCCTGCTAGGACAATAGGCCGAGCAGGGGCGGTACGGTTGCCCCGAACGCAGATATTTGTCTCAATATTTTTACGTCTTATCGGGAGGGTCACGTGGCGATCATCAACGGCGACGACAACCCGAACGTTATCAACGGCACGTCGGACGACGACACGATCAACGGCTTCGGCGGCGACGATAGCCTCTCCGGTATGGACGGCAACGACGTGCTCAATGGCGGCGACGGCGACGATGTGCTGTACGGCGGCAGCGTCAGCAACGGTGAAGGCATTGATCTGCTGCACGGCGGGGCCGGCGCCGACAGCCTCACGGGCGACTACTGGCTGGGGGACATCGCAACCTATTATGACAGCGCGTCGGGGGTGGCGATTGATCTCAAGGCCTTCACCGCCGCGGGCGGCGACGCCGAGGGGGACACCCTGTACAACATCAGGAATGTCACAGGCTCCGATATCGGCGGCGACACCCTGATCGGCGGCTACCGCGACAATGTCCTGCGCGGCGGTGGCGGCGATGATGTGCTCAGCGGCGGGGACGGCCACGACACCCTCGATGGCGGTGACGGGTTGGACACCGCGACCTATTACGACGCCCCATACGCGGTACGGGTCGATCTCAGCACCGGGAAAGGCTCGCTGGGCGAAGCCTACGGCGACATCCTGATCGGCATCGAGAATCTCATCGGCTCCGATGTCGGTGGCGACACCCTGACCGGCAACAGCGGCGCCAACGTCCTGCGGGGCGAGGGCGGCAACGATCTGCTCCGCGGCGGGGCCGGTGCCGACACGCTCGACGGCGGTGACTCGGTGGACACCGCGAGCTATTACGCCAGCGCATCCGTGGTGACGGTCGATCTCACCACCGGCACCGGCACCGGCGGCGACGCCCAGGGCGACACGCTGATCGGGATCGAGAACGTCACCGGCACCAATGCCGGCGGCGACACCCTGACCGGCGACGGCAATGGCAACACCCTGATCGGCCTGGCCGGCGCCGATGTTCTGCGCGGCGGGGCCGGGAGCGACTCGCTCGAAGGCGGGGCCGGCAACGACACCCTCGATGGCGGTGGCGGGGTGGACACAGCGAACTATATCAACGATGTCTCGGGGGTGACGGTCGATCTCACCCTCGGGATCGGTGCGGGCGGCGACAATCTGACCGACACTTTGATCAGCATCGAAAATGTCCTCGGCTCCAATATCGGCGGCGACAAGCTGACCGGAAACAGCGGCGCCAACGTCCTGTACGGCTACGACGGCAACGATGTGCTCCGTGGTGGCGCCGGCGCCGACATCCTCGATGGCGGTTACCAGGATCTGGATACCGTGACGTATTCCGACAGTGCGTCGGGGGTCACGATCGATCTCGCCGCCAATGCCGGCCCGTTCGGCAACTCCGGCACCGGCACAGGTGGCGACGCCCAGGGGGATCTCCTGAGGGACATCGAGATTGTCATCGGCTCCAACTTCAACGACACGCTGACCGGCAACTGGCACTACGAAACGCTGCGGGGCGGGGGCGGCAACGATCTGCTCCGCGGCGGGGCCGGCGAAGACGTCCTCGACGGCGGCGCCGGAGTGGACACCGCGTCCTATTACACCGGCGCCTCGGCGGTGACGGTCACTCTCAGCGGCGGCACGGGCGGCGACGCCCAGGGCGACACCCTCAGCGGCATCGAGAACCTCACCGGCTCGAATATCGGTGGCGACACGCTGACCGGCGGCAGCGGCGCCAACGTCCTGAGCGGCTGGGGCGGCGACGACAGGCTCTACGGCGGGGCTGGGGCCGACAGGCTCGACGGCGGCAGTGGAGTCGACTTCACGTCCTATTACAACAGCAGCGCTGCGGTGCGGGCGAACCTTGCCGCCGGCACCGCCTCCGGCGGCGCCGCCCAGGGCGACGTCCTGGCCTCGATCGAGAACGTCAACGGCTCCAGCTTCGACGACACCCTGACCGGCAGCAGCGCCGCCAATGCGCTGGGTGGCCTGGGCGGCCGCGATACGCTCACCGGCGGCGCCGGCGCGGACAGCTTCATCTATAAGGCGACCAGCGAGAGCGCGGTCGGGGCCAATGCCGACCGGATCACCGATTTCAGTCACGCCCAGGGCGACCGGATCGACCTGTCGCTGATCGACGCGAATGGCGGGGGGCTCGGCAACGCAGCCTTCACCTTCATCGGCACCGGCCTGTTCACTGGCGTGGCCGGGCAGCTCCGCTACGCCGTGACAAGCCCCGGCGTCACCACCATCGCCGGCGACGTCAACGGCGACGGCACCTCCGACTTCCACATCGCCCTCACCGGAAACCTGACTCTCGTCGCCGGCGATTTCGTGCTCTGAGCCGACGGCGCCGGAAACGCCGTCAAGCCAAGCGGCCTCCGCCTGCCGGCGGCAGGCCCCGGCTTGACCCGGTCTGGCTCATGCTGGGACAATGGAGCGAGCAGGGGCGGGCCGGGGGCCACCTTTGTGATTCCGACATAGTGTCATCGTTATATTTTTGCGTTGGGAGGGGGACGTGGCAGTCATAAACGGCAACGACAACCCGAACTATCTCCTGGGCACGCTGGACGACGACACGCTCAACGGCTTCGGCGGCGACGACATCCTCGACGGCGGCTTCGGGGCGGACACGTACAGCGGCGGCGCCGGCATCGATACGATCCTCTACGACGAGGGCTACAATCCCGACGGGGTGTCGGTCGCGATCGGCGGCACCGGCAGCTTCGGCGATGCCGAGGGCGACGTGATCGGCACCGACGTCGAGAACATCGTCGGCTCGGCTGCGAGCGACGCGCTGACCGGATCGGCCGCAAACAACGCGCTCACCGGCGGCTTCGGCGACGACAGACTCGAGGGGCTGGGTGGCGATGACGTCCTGGACGGTGGCCCCGGCGGGGACGCGCTGAGCGGCGGCGACGGCAACGACTATCTGAATGCTGGCGAGTCCTTCATTGCCGGCTTCGAAGTGCTTGAGGGCGGCCCCGGGGCGGACACGCTGATTGGTGGCGGCAGCGGCACCACGATCACCACGATCGTCTACGAACGCAGCAGCGCCGGCGTGTACGTCGACCTGGCCGCATTGGCTGCGTCGGGCGGCGAGGCCCAGGGCGACGTGATCGGCGTCGGCATCCAGAACATCATCGGCAGCGGCTTCGACGACAGCCTCTACGGGTCGGACGAGCGCAACGAACTCGTCGGCAATGGCGGCAGGGACGGCCTCCGCGGCTACGCCGGAGACGATGTCCTGGTCGGCGGCGACGGTGCCGATTTTCTGTCGGGAGGGACCGGGGCGGACATGCTGTTCGGCGGGGGCGACATCGACACGCTCAACTACAGCGAGAGCGGCGCCGGCGTGACGGTCAACCTGACGACGGTGGCGGTTTCGGGCGGCGACGCCGAGGGCGACGTGATCGACGACACGTTCGAGAACGTCCGCGGCTCCGGTTTCGCGGACACGCTGACCGGATCGGCCGTCGCCAACCAGTTCTATGCCGGCGACGGCAACGACACCCTCTCAGGCCTGGCCGGCAATGATGCGCTCGACGGTGAAAACGGCGACGATGTGCTGGATGGTGGCGACGGCAGCGACACGCTCTATGGCGGGGCCGGAGCGGACAGGCTGAACGGCGGCGCCAGCTCCGACCTCGTCGGCTACAGTTTCGGCAGCGCCGGCGTGACCGTGAACCTGACCACGCTGACGGCATCGGGCGGTGACGCCGAGGGCGATGTCATCGGCACCGATATCGAAGGGATTGTCGGCGGCGGGTCCGATGACACCCTGACCGGAAACGCCGCGAACAACACCCTTTACGGTTTCAACGGCAACGACAGCCTCAGCGGGATGGCCGGCAGCGACAGCCTGGTCGGCCATCCCGGCGACGATCTGCTGCGCGGCGGGGCCGGCGGCGACAGCCTCGAGGGCGGTGACGGGGTGGACACCGCAACCTATTATGAGAGTGCCTCCGGGGTGACGGTAGATCTCGCCGCCGGCACCGCCACGGGCGGTAACGCCGAGGACGACATCTTGACCGGGATCGAGAACCTCTCCGGCTCCAATCTCGGCGGCGACAGCCTGACCGGCAGCAGCGGTGCCAACTCCCTGCGGGGCTATGGCGGCAACGATCTGCTCCGCGGCGGGGCCGGGGCCGACACGCTCGAGGGCGGCGTCGGAACCGACTTGGCGTCCTACTACAACAGCGCCGCCGCGGTGACGGTGAATTTGGCCGCCGGCACCGGCACGGGCGGCGACGCCCAGGGCGACATCCTGGCGTCGATCGAGAACGTCAACGGCTCCAACTTCGCCGACACGCTGACCGGCAACGGCGGCGCCAACGCGCTGCGCGGCCTGGCCGGCCGCGACACGCTCACCGGCGGCAGCGGCGCCGACCGCTTCGTCTATGCCGCCACCAGCGAGAGCGTGGTCGGGGCGAACCGGGACGTGGTCACCGATTTCAGCCAGGCCCAGGCGGACAAGGTCGACCTGTCGCTGATCGACGCCGATACCGGGACGGCCGGCAACCAGGCCTTCACCTTCATCGGCGCCGGCCTCTACACCGGCGTCGCCGGACAACTGCGCTACTCCGCGGTCGGCGGTGTCACCACCATCGCCGGCGACGTCAACGGCGACGGCGCCTCCGACTTCCACATCGCCCTCACCGGCACGTTCGCCCTGCTCGCCGGCGACTTCGTGCTCTGAGCGGAGCGGGCTAGGCGGTCTCCGCCCGCTTGGCGGCGACCCAGAGGGCCTCCATCTCGTCCAGGCTGGCCCCGGCGGGATCGCGGCCCTCGGCCCGCAGCGCCGCTTCCAGGTGGCGGAAGCGGCGCTCGAACTTGGCATTGGTCCGGCGCAGGGCGGAATCGGGGTCGACCTCGGTGCGCCGGGCCAGGTTGACGGCGCAGAACAGCAGGTCGCCGATCTCGTCCTCGATCCGCTCCTTCGGCGCCCGTCCGTCGATCTCTGCCCGGATCTCGCCGACCTCCTCCTCGATCTTGTCGAGGATGTCGGCCGGGTCGGTCCAGTCGAAGCCGACCCGCGCTGCCCGCTTCTGCAGCTTCAGCGCCCGGGTCAGGCTGGGCAGGCCGCCGGCGATGCCGTCCAGCACCCCGGCCGGCCGGCCCTCGGCCTCGGCCTTGGCGGCGCGCTCCTCGGCCTTCTGCCGCTCCCATTGCGCCGGCATGCCGTCGGCGTCGACCGGCGCGTCGCCGAACACATGCGGGTGGCGGCGGATCATCTTGTCGACGATGCCGGCGGCGACGTCGGCGAAGTCGAAGGCGCCGCGCTCCTCCGCCATGCGCGAGTGGAAGGCGACCTGGAACAAGAGGTCGCCCAGCTCGTCCTTGAGCTCGTCCATGGCGTCGCGCTCGATCGCGTCGGCCACTTCATAGGCCTCCTCGATCGTGTAGGGCGCGATGGTGCGGAAGCTCTGCTCGACGTCCCAGGGGCAGCCGGTCTCGGGATGGCGCAGCCGCGCCATCACCTCGATCAGGCGGCGCGTCGCCTCGGCGGCATCGGGGGGAATTTCGGGACGGTCGGTCATCAGCGGTCTCCGGCGGATGCCCTCTGGTATCGCATCGTGGCGTCATCGGCAAATCGCGCTCTCGCCTTGCAACCGGGGCGGCCCTGCATTCCTATATCCGGCCGGGGCGATTCGCTCCGGTCCGGAGGGGAAATCCACATCATGACGTTCCTCAGATCTCTCAGAACCGTCGCGCTCGCGACCAGCCTGGCGACGACCGTCGCGATCGCCGCCTGCGCTCCGAAGCCCGCGCCGGCGCCGGTCGAGCCGGTCGGCCCGACCCAGCTCTTCTCCTACGAGGTGCTGACCTTCAAGCCGCTCGGCCTCGACGACAAGAAGGCCAGCTATGCCGACCGCGCCGCCTTCACCGAGCAGGTGAAGGACACCGAGATGCCGAAGATCCTGGCGCTGCTGAACATCCCGGCCGACCAGGTGGAGACCGAGCTGACGCCGGGCGGCTACCAGCTCGAGACCAACGCCTCGCTGCAATCGGCCTTCGAGACCGACGCGAAGACCGCCGACCTGTTCGCCGCCGCGATCGGCTACACCTTCCGCCAGTGGAGCGTGCTGATCACCGACTTCACGCCGGAAGGGCAGGGCAACACCGCCTATGCCGTGGTGACCTTCAAGGACCACGCGCCGAGCGGCGACGAGGCGCAGGCCTTCTTCCAGCATGCGGCGTCGGTGAACAAGGGGCTGGGCGGCGGCTACACCGCCTTCGGCCACGACCTGTTCTTCCTGAACATCGGCGATTCCGAGGGCAAGGCCTATAGCGGCCTGGACGACGCCACCTTCGTGGCCGAGCTGACCAAGGCGGCGAAGAGCTTCACCGGCACGCCGGTGTCGGTCAGCCGCTCCGGCCGGGTCGACGCCCGCTTCGTCGAGAACGACTGGGACAAGGCCAAGACCGGCCAGGATTACGGCAAGGTCCTCGGCCGCGACCTGACCCGCCAGCTGACCCAGCTGCGCCGCGAGCATGAGCGCGCCCTGCGCAAGTTCGGCACCGAGCACGGCTGGAAATAGGCGAAGACGGCGCCGCCCCGGTGCGGGCGGCGCCGCTTCACTCGGCGGCCTCGGCAGCCGTGACCGGCCGCGCCGTGCGCCGGCCGAAGCGCTGGGCCAGGACGACGCCGAGCAGCACCAGGGCGCCGCCGGCCAGGTGGTACGGGTGCAGGCTCTCGCCCAGCACCGCCACGGCGATCGCCGCGGTCATCACCGGCGACAGATTGATGAACAGGCTGGTGCGGCTGGGGCCGAGCAGGCGGATCGCCTGCATCCACAGATACGGCGCCAGGATCGAGGTCGGGATCCCGGCATAGAGGATCATCCCGATCGCCGTCATGCTGTGCGGCGCCGCCGGCGCCAGCAGCCAGCCGGGCAGCAGGAACAGCGCGGCGAAGCCGATCTGCAGGTACAGCGACGGCCAGGCCGGCAGCGGCATCGGCCAGCGCCGCAGCAGCACGCTGTAGCCGGAATAGGCGACGCAGGCGATCAGCATCATGCCGTCGCCCGGCACCAGCCCGCCGCTGAACGGCGCCAGCGGATCGCCCTGGCCGAGCAGCAGCGCCAGGCCGACCAGCGACAGGGCGCCGCCGCCGACCATGCCCGGCGTCGGCGCCTCGGCCAGCAGCAGGCTCGACAGCGCCATGGTCAGGAGCGGCACCAGCGACACCACGAAGCCCATCTTGGTGGCCGAGGTGGTCTCCGCCGCGAAATAGGCCAGCCCCTGATAGGCCGCCATGCCGAGCAGCCCCAGCATCGCCAGCTTCGCCAGATGCGGCCGGATCTCGCGCCGCAGCCGCCACGCCGGCCGGATCAGGAACGGCGTCAGCAGCAGCAGCGCCAGGGCCCAGCGCTCGAAGGCGATGACGCTCGGGTGGACCGCGGTCGCCGCCAGCTTGGTGACGACCACGTTGCCGGACCAGATCGCCACGGTGACGACCGGCAGGGCGAACCAGCCCAATGGGGTGGTCGATGGGGTGTGGGATGCGGACATGACGCGACCCTAGCGCCTGGCCGGTTCGAGATATATAACGATGATCGGACAGGTGATCGAGAGGACAGGACATGGCCCGCATGCCCGCGCTGCGCGGCGAACCGCCCGATCCGCTGTCGTTCCGGACCGAGGACTATCCGGCCGGCATGGTGTGGCCGGAGGCGTGCCTGCCCTGGGGCAAGCTCAACTACGCCGTCCGCGGCCTGATGGTGGCGACGGTCGGCGGCGTGCGCTACCTGTCGCCGCCGCATTACGCGATCTGGACCCCGCCGGACATCGTACATGCGTGCCACAACCGCGACGCGGTGCGCTACGTCTCGGTCTATGTCGTGCGCGAACTCTGCGCCGACCTGCCGGCCGAGCCTTGCACCCTGGCGCTCAGCCCGCTGATCAAGGCGATCCTGGCCGATGTCGACGCCCGCGGCGTGAAGGTGCCGAAGAGCGAGGCCGACCTCCGGCTGGCGCAGGTGCTGGTCGACCAGATCCGGCTGGCGCCGCGCCATTCCTCCTACCTGCCGCTGTCCGACGACCCGGCGCTGCGCACCGTGCTGGAGGCGCTGCAGCGCGAGCCGGGCGACCGCCGGTCGCTGGCCGAATGGGCGCGGATCACCGGCACCACCGAGCGCACGCTGTCGCGCCACTGCCAGCGCGACCTCGGCATGTCCTTCGCCGAATGGCGGCAGCGGATGAAGCTGGTCGCCGCCCTGTCGCGGCTGGAGGAGGGGGCGTCGGTCGGCGCGGTGGCGCGCTGGCTCGGCTACGGCAACGCCTCGGCCTTCATCGCCATGTTCCACCGCCTGACCGGCACGACGCCGGAGCAGATGCGCAAGGACGGCCTGCGCCGCGACCGGGAGGCGGCGTGAGGGAAGACATTCTGGCCTTGGTTGGAATAGGGGACGGACTGTGCTTTGGATATTGGCGTATCAGACCGGCGAGCCGAGATGAGCACATCGAATGAAAGCCTTTGCAGGCGGGCCATTGCGTACCTGATGCCTTCCCTTCCGAATGCTGAGATGGCGGTTGCGCTAGCGGAACTCGACGCCCCGGTCATCTCCAACCTGAACAACGGTCTTCTGGTGGGTTACTTGGTCGATCAGGGAAATCATTTTCAGTATATCCAGCGACGACATCTGGTGGGTAGCGGGATGACTGAGACCGTTCTGCACCAGGGCGCGGTCAACAACTTGGCAGCGTTGTTGAAGGAGAAGGGTGCGAAAGTTCAGCCCTATGACGACACCTTTGCTGTCTTCTTCGGTGGAAATTTTGAAGCGAGCTTGATTCTCGTCGATGCGCTGTGGGACGAATACCTCTCCCATCTCGCTCCAAACGGGTTCATCATAGCCATTCCCAATCGAGACATCCTCGCGTTCTGCGATGCGCAATCTCAACCCGGCGTCGAACAACTGCGGCAGATCATCGGTCAGGTCGAAGGCGGCGATCATCCGATTTCCCCAACGCTTTATCGTCGCGACCGATCCACTCGTGCTTGGCGTCCGTACGCAAACTGAAGTCGCCCCGTCGAAGACGGCCGCTACCGCACGCTGACGGACCAGGGATCCTGTGCGGATCTGGTTGGCTCAATGTTCCCTTTTTGTTCTATTGTAGAAATGGTCAATGCCACCAAAGCCCGGACTCCCTCCGCCGGATCGCCGACCACGGAGGCGGACGCCCGGGACGTCGAGGTGCTGTCCGAGCTCGCCATGGAGTTGGCCCGGGCCTTCCAGGCTCAAGCGCTCGCCGCCCCTTGCGGCCGGCGACCTCGACCGCGCCGGCAAGGCCGAGGTCGGCTTCAACCGCACCGCGCTGGGCATCCGCCGCGCTGAAGGCTCGGCTTCACCTGCAGCGGGAAGAGGAGCGGCGCAAGGCCGACGCCCACCGGCGCCGGCTGCAGGACAGGAAGGACGACCGGCGCCACGCCGTCGCCCAGGGCGTGTCCCGCGCCGTCGCCGTCGTCAAGCCCGAGGCCCAGGAGCGGCTCACCGCCGATCTGTGGGTCCGGCTGACCGAGACCGACCGGATCGACGCCGACCTGGCCGACACCGCCCTGCCGATCGAAACCCTGGCCAGGCGGGAGAGGCCGGGTTCGTGCAGCGAGATCGGGTGAGGGCCGGCACGGGCATCCGAGCCGCGCATCGGCCCATATCAAAAGCGGAATTCCCATCGCTGTCCTTCGGGCCAATCCTGACGGGATCGTGTCAGGCGTAACAATCTCGGTTTGCGAGCAGCGTTGGGAGAGAACGATGACAGACAATTCGGGACAGCCGCCTATTGGCGAGGGAAGCCAAGGGCAAGCGCCAGCGCCGACAGCCCAGGACGAGGCTCTCAACCGATGGTTGGTCGCTGTCCTGGGCATCGGCACTGCCCCTGACCAGCTGACCCGCGGCACCGTGCAGACTCGGCGGGGGCTGGTCCGGCGCGACACGGACGAAGAACTCAAACAAGCGCAGCGAGACATGGGCTTCGTGAGCACCAATCAGTCGATGCGCCAAACAGAGCACCAGGCACTTGTCGCGGAATTGACCCAACTCGAGCGTACGCAGAAAGAGCAGTTCGCCCAACTGGCCAGCCTTACTGCCGAGGACAGCCAACTGGCTGGTCAATTGGCCAGCCAGAACCAGGACGCGGCCGCGCGCACACGACAGCATGATCAGCTATCGGCCGACAAGGGCCGCTATGACGCCGAGATAATGCGCTTGCACGACGAATACGCGCAAGTGTGGGAGAGCGTCAGAACCGAGCTGGACGGCCAGGGGATCGCGCTGGGCGAGGTTGGCGGGCGCAGGGAGCCGGGCGAATTGAAGGCTCTGATCGTCGAGCGCCGTACTGCCCTCACCGAAAGGTCAGCCGAGCTGACGCGGGAGATGGATGCGGCAACAGCGAAACAGACGACAGCCGAGACGGAGAAAGCAGGCGCGACCGAAAAAGCAGCAGACCTGCAGAGAGAGATCGATGCTCTCGAACACCCATCGGTCGATGCGGAGGCTTCGGAAGAGGTCATGGCGGCAAGGCTAGCAGCCTTTGAGGCCCTCCGTGTCCGCCTTGAAAACGAACGTTCCGAAGAAGCAGCGAAGATAGCAGCCAGCGAGGCGACGCTCGCCGAGCTCACGGCCGAACTGGAAGAACTGGAAGCAGAAAAACAGAAAGCGACCGACACCATTGGTGTTTTGGCTGGCCTTGTAGACGGTGAAAACCCAAAAACAAAAGAGCTTCAATCTCTTATGGATGAATACAACTCGAATAACAAAAAATCGTTTGACAGTTTTACTGAAATGCAAAAAATTGAACAAGAAAATATTGAAGGAGACCATAGTATTCAAGAAATTCAACGAAATATACAAGAAATTGCTAATAATATTACGGAAACAAATATTGCTATGGAAAACGTTAAAGCTAAAACTGCAAAGCAAAAAAAATCGGAAGGAGATCTGGGGCTGGAGCTCTTGGGCCTCGAGCAACGAAGGACGGAAGTCGACGAAAACATCGATCGCCTTGTGAAGATTGCAGAAGATCTGGACAGCCAGGCGCTTCTCGACGCCATCAATGCATTGCCAGCAACGCCTCCGCCCGGATCGCCTACGGACGCCACGGCAGCAACAACGACGCAACCGCAGGAGCCGGGCGTCGAACAGACCGAGCCGTCGCACGGGATCGAGCCGGTCGCCCCGGGCGGTGAGGCGTCCCTACCAGATCCCGCGGCGTTGAGGCAGGCCGCTGAGGTAATTGAAAGAGAAATTGAAAGACTCGGCGTGACTGAGGAGGACGAGGCGGCGAGCGCATCCTTGTCGAGCGCCACCCTGAGCGCCTTGAAGATTATGGCGACCGAGGTCCCGGCGCTGGTCGGACTCATGTCCGTGCGAGAAGCGATGTCCTATGGCGTCGCCGACGCCAGCGAGACGGCGCGAGAGCGTGTCGCCATGGCGATGATCGCGCTGAATTTTCTGCCGGTCGCGGTGAAGGGTGGCACCGTGCTCTATGACAGCAGCAGCAGTCGACCGCCAGAAGACCGAATGGTGCCGACAAGAAAGCAAGTTCTTTCGCTTTTCGCCAACGCCCTCATGATGATCGGGGCGACCGTCCTCGCCGTAAAGTACGGGGGCGGGCTCGCGGCCCTGGCGCCCAACACTCTGAGGCCGCTGATCATCGGCTTCCGCCCTCTGATTACTATGATGCGCAAGCTCTCCGAGAATCGTCGCGGCGACCTGCCGCCGAATTGGACCGCGGTCGGGACCGACGATCTCTTCTATTCGATATACTCTCAGATGACGACCGTGATGCTCGCCTTCGAAGCGGCGCATACCGGCGCCGGGGCCCAGGCGGCCGGCCTGACCGGAAAGGAGGCCGTCGGGGAGGTGGGCAAATATATCGCGCTCTTTACGGCAGTCGAGGCCTTGGAATCGTATACGTCTCGTGCCTGCAACCAGTTCTTCGACAGGATTGAGAGTGGTCTCGAGCCGGCGATGCCGGGTGACCCGAACGCGCGCCAGGGTTTGCAGGGCGTTCTCCGATACCGGGCCCGGGTGGACTTCCAGGTCAGACAGACCTTCAAGGCGATTCGCCTCAGGGGGACCGATGTTGCGCATGCCCTTCAGGCATTCACCTATATCAACCTCATGATGGGAAACGTTGTCGGCGGGCTGACCAAGGACTTCGGCTTTCGGGAGCAGCTTGTCACCGCGGCATTTGCTTCGTTCCTGGTGACGCTTATCACCTATCTCCCCTATGTCGGGCTTTCGGACTACCGTCCTCGGGCTCGGCCGGCGACGGCGACAGCGTAACCGCTTCCCGGATCGGGCCGGGAACCAATGATGGCACCGCGGCTTTTATGGGTGATGCGGTCCTGCCCCGCGTCCGGGGATGATCGTCTGTCGGAAGAGGGAGATCCGCATGTGCATCCGACAGCATCGCCACTCGATCTTCTGCATCCTGCCGCCCTACATGCTGCGCGCCATCCTGGCCAATGGCAGCAAGGCGCAGAAGGCGGCCGCCAACCGGGCGCTCGGCATCGACACGACGTTCCGCACCATGCGCGTCCGGTTGGCGGTGGCACAGTCCGTGGCCGAACGGCGGCACCGCAAGCTGGCCCTGCCGCCGTCGCGCCAGCGCAGCATCTACACCGCCGGCAACGGCGAGAGCCTGCCGGGCCGGCTGGTGCGGGCCGAAGGGCAGGGGCCGTCCGGCGACGTCGCGGCCGACGAGGCCTATGACGGGCTGGGCCACACCTTCGACTTCTTCCTCGAAGCCTATCGCCGCAACTCGATCGACGATGACGGCCTGGCGCTCGACGCCACGGTCCATTACGGCGAGGACTACAACAACGCCTTCTGGAACGGCCAGCGCATGGTGTTCGGCGATGGCGACGGCGACCTGTTCAACCGCTTCACCGCCTCGCTCGACGTCATCGGCCATGAGCTCGGCCACGGCGTCACCGAGGACGAGGCCGGCCTAGTCTATATGCAGCAGCCCGGCGCGCTGAACGAATCCCTGTCCGATGTCTGGGGATCGCTGGTCAGGCAATGGGTGCTGAAGCAGACCGCCGAGGAGGCCGACTGGATCATCGGCGCGGGGCTGTTCACCGCCAAGGTGCAGGGCGTCGGCCTGCGCTCGATGAAGGCGCCGGGCACCGCCTATGACGACCCGGTGCTGGGCAAGGACAGGCAGCCCGGCCATATGGACGACTATGTCGACACCATGCAGGACAATGGTGGCGTCCACATCAATTCCGGCATTCCGAACCGGGCCTTCTACCTGGCCGCCACCGCCATCGGCGGCAATGCCTGGGAGCGGGCGGGGCGGATCTGGTACGATGTGCTGCGCGACGCGCGGGTGACCGAGACCACGAAATTCGCCGATTTCGCCGCGGTGACGGTGGATGTGGCGGGGCGGCTGCCCGGCGCGAAGAAGGCCGAGGTCAAGGCCGTGGCCGACGCCTGGAAGCAGGTCGGCGTCCCGACCGGCTGACATGCCCTGGGAGCCGGGGCAGGAGCGGACGATGCGGATCACCTTCGCGATGTCGAGCCCGGGCCTGTTCTACGCGCCGGGGCTGGCCGAGCCGGTGGTGCTGGACCTCGCGGCCCTGCCGCCGGCGGAGGCCGCCCGGATCGAGGCTCTGGTGCGCGATGCCCATGTCCTCGACCGCCCGGCAGCGCCGGAAAGCCTGTCGATGCCCGACGCCCGCTGCTTCACGCTGACGGTCGAGCAGGACGGCCGCAGCCGCACGCTCGAGGTGCCCGAGCCGATCGCCGATCCGGCGCTGAAGGCCCTGGTCCGCTGCCTGCAGGACCAGGTCCGGGCGCTGCGGGGGAAGCGGCAGTAGTTCATTCCCGAATTAAGCCATAATTTATCGCGAAATTACTTTCTGAAATCAAAAAAATGCAGATTCTTTTCCCAACCCATCCCAAGGGGGATCGAGGCGATGGCCATTATTCCGGGGACTGCGGGCGACGATAATCTCTACGGGACAACATCCAGCGACCAGATCACGGGCGGCGGAGGGGACGACACGCTCTCCGACGGCGATTCACTGCCCGGCTCGATAGACACCATCAATGGCGGGGACGGCGACGATTTTGTCTATACCTATGGCGGTGCCGACATCCTCAACGGCGGCGCCGGACAGGACACCCTGCAGTTCTACTACTGGACCGCTTCGGTGGCGTTCAGCGTCACGCCCAACCCGACGCCGGGTGGAACCACGACCACGTCGAACGGCGTGCAGTTCACCAATTTCGAGAAGCTGGCCTTCTATCTCGGCACCGGCAACGACGCCGTGAACGGAGGAGACGGCGACGACAGCTTTTCCGGCAATGCCGGGCACGACACGTTCCACGGCGGCAGCGGTCGCGACAACGGATATGGCGGCCTCGGCAATGACATCATCACCGGGGATAACGGCGGCGATTCCCTGTCGGGCGAGGACGGGAACGACATCCTCTATGGCAACAGCGGTCGCGACAATCTCTATGGCGGCGTCGGCATCGACACTCTCTACGGTGGCGAAGGCGATGACTACATCGAAGGCGGTGCCGGCGCCGATACGATCGGCGGCGGCGCCGGCTACGACGTCCTGACCCATTATTCCTCCACCGCCGGGGTGACGGTGAATCTGGCGGTGGGAACCGCGAGCGGCGGCGATGCGCAAGGCGACTCCATCTCGAATTTCGAGGGTGCCTACGGCAGCGCGCACGACGATTGGCTGACCGGAACTGCCGGCAACAACAGCATCATCGGCAATGACGGCGACGACCTGATCTATGGCGGCGGCGGCGCTGATTCGTTGTACGGCAACAACGGCGACGACAGCCTGTCGGGGGACGACGCAAACGACTATCTCTCCGGGGATGACGGCGATGACGTGCTGCGCGGCGGCGCCAGCGGGGACAGCCTCAACGGCGGCAACGGCAATGACACCGCCAGCTACTACACCGGCTCGGTCGGGGTCGTGGTCAGCCTGGCCACCGGCTTCGGCAGCAACGGCGATGCCACGGGCGACAGCTTGTACTTGATCGAGAACCTCTCCGGCAGCCAGGGCAATGACAGCCTGGTCGGGGACACCGGCGCCAATGTGCTGCAGGGCTGGGGCGGCAACGATGTGCTCACCGGCGCGGGCAGCAAGGACACGCTGACCGGAGGGGCCGGCGGCGACCGCTTCGTCTACGGCTTTGCGGCGCAGAGTCCGGTCGGGGCCGGGGCGGACCGGATCACCGATTTCAGCCATGCGCAGGTGGACAGGATCGACCTTCTGGGGATCGACGCCAACACGACCGTCGCCGGCGACCAGGCCTTCAGCTTCATCGGCGCCGGCCTCTATACCGGCGTCGCCGGGCAACTGCGGTACTCCGCGGTCGGCGGCGTCACCACCATCGCCGGGGACGTCAATGGCGACGGCGCCTCCGACTTCCACATCCAACTCACGGGGACGGTCGCCCTGGTCGCGGCCGATTTCGTGCTCTGACCGCGGCGGCGGACGGCTTACCCTGCCTGCGGGATCGGCGCGCCGGCCGGCCGCCCGTCCCTCGGGCCGCGGACGCCGGTCAGGTCGGCCCAGCGGTAGCGGTCCATCGCCAGCCCTTCCAGGTCGATCTCGGCGCGGCGGCCGGAGACGATGTCCGACATCACCCGGCCGGAGCCGCAGGCCATGGTCCAGCCCAGCGTGCCGTGGCCGGTGTTCAGGAACAGGTTGCCGTAGGGCGTGCGGCCGACCACCGGCGTGCCGTCCGGCGTCATCGGCCGCATGCCGGTCCAGAAGCTGGCGCGCGAGACGTCGCCGCCCTGCGGGAACAGGTCGGTGACCGAATGCTCCAGCGTCCGCCGCCGAGCGTCCCACAAGCGGCGGCTGTATCCCGCCAGCTCGGCGGTGCCGCCGACGCGGATGCGGTCGCCCAGCCGGGTGATCGCCACCTTGTAGGTCTCGTCCATCACGGTCGAGACCGGCGCGCCCGCGGCCGCGGTGACCGGCACGGTGATCGAGTAGCCCTTGACCGGATAGACCGGGATCTCGATGCCCAGCGGCTTCAGCAGCAAGGGAGAATAGCTGCCGAGCGCCAGCACATAGCCGTCGGCGCGCAGGGTCTCGCCATCCTCCAGCGCCACGCCGCCGATCCGGCCGCCATCGGCCACGAGGCCGGCGATCCGGGCGCCCCAGCGGAAGCTGACTCCCAGGCCTTCGGCCAGCCTGGCGAGGTTGTTGGTGAACTTGAAGCAGTCGCCGGTCTCGTCGCCCGGCAGGCGCAGGCCGCCGGCCAGCTTGTCCGTCACCCCGGCCAAAGCGGGCTCGGCGGCGGCGCAGCCGGCCGGGTCCAGCACCTCGTAGGGCACCCCGGCCTCCTGCAGCACGGCGATGTCCTTGGCCGCGGCGTCGACCTGCTTCTCGGTGCGGAACAGCTGCAGCGTGCCCTGGGCCTTGTCGTCATAGGCGATGCCGGTGTCGGCGCGCAGCTGGCGCAGGCAGTCGCGGCTGTACTCGGCCAGGCGGACCATCCGCTCCTTGTTCACGGCGTAGCGGCCGGCGGTGCAGTTGCGCAGCATCTGCGCCAGCCACAGCCACTGCCGCGGGTCCAGCTGCGGGCGCAGCACGAAGGGGCTGTGCTCCATCAGCATCCACTTGATCGCCTTCAGCGGCACGCCCGGCGCCGCCCAGGGCGCGGAATAGCCCGGCGAGACCTGGCCGGCATTGGCGAAGCTGGTCTCGTTCGCCGGCCCCTCCTGCCGGTCGACCACCGTCACCTCATGGCCGGCGCGGGCGAGGTAGAAGGCGGTGGACACGCCGATGACGCCGGCGCCGAGGACGATGACCTTCACGACGGAACTCCTTCGAGAACCAAAGCAGGTGTGGGGGCAGGTGACGGCTGGGCGTCGCGATAGTCGCGGCGGAAGCGGCGGCCGAGGCGGGTGAGAATCTCGTAGCCGATGGTGCCGGCCTCGGCGGCGACGGCGTCGACGCTGCGGTGCGGCCCGATCAGGTCGACCATGGCGCCGGGGCGCAACGCGCCCTCCGGCAAGGCCGAAACATCCAGCGTGATCGAGTCCATCGACACGGTGCCGGCGACCGGCAGCGCGACGTCGCCGAGATGCGCCGTGCCGGTGCTGCGCGGAAAACCGTCGGCATAGCCGACTGCCACGGTGGCGATGCGGGTCGGGCCCTTGGCGCGCCAGGTCAGGCCGTAGCCGACCTCGTCGCCGGCGGCGATGGTGCGCAGCTGCACCACCCGGGCCTGCAGCCGCACCACCGGACGCAGCGGGTTCGGTCCGCCGGCGACCGGGGCCAGCCCGTACAGCGCGGCGCCGGGCCGGGCCAGGTCGTAGTGGAAATCGGGGCCGAGGAAGATGCCGGAGGAGTTGGCCAGCGATGCCGAGGCCTGCGGCAGGCGGCGGCGGGCGACGTCGAAGCGCAGGCGCTGGGTGCCGTTGGCCGGGTTGTCCTGCCGCTCGGCGCTGGCCAGGTGGCTCATCACCAGGCGGAGGTCGAGGCCGTCCAGCCGCCGCGGCTCGGCCGCGATCCGGTCCAGCTCGGCCGGCGACAGGCCCATGCGCGACATGCCGGTGTCGAGCTGCAGCACCGCCGGCAGCGCCCGCCCGCGGCGGCGCGCCAGGGCGGTCCAGCCCTCGACCTGCTCCAGGCCGTTCAGCACCGGGGTCAGGCGGTGGGCCAGGGCGATGTCCTCGCAGCCGGGCATCAGCCCGTGCAGCACGAACACCTCCGCCGCCTCCGGCACATGCGGCCGCAGGGCGATGCCCTCCTCGAGATGGGCGACGAAGAAGTGGCGGCAGCCTTCCGCGGCCAGGGCCGGGCCGACCCGGTCGGCGCCCAGCCCGTAGGCGTCGGCCTTGAGCACCGCGGCGCAGGCGGTGCCGCCGAGGCGGCGGCGCAGCGCACGATAATTCTCGCGGATCGCGGCCAGATCGACGATCAGGGTGGCGCCGGAGGCGTCGGGGAGGGTGGTGGTCATCGGGGCCGAACCGCAGGGGATCCAACGGCCTCAGAATACGGCCACAGGCGTTCGGCGATCCTTGATTTCCGTTGATCCTTCTGCGGCCGGATGGTCTGGTGTTCGCAGCAAATTCACCGGTTTTCGCAGAAACCACCAATGACCTCGCTCGACGCCATCGACCGCAAGATCATCCAGCACCTGCGCGCCGACGGGCGCATCAGCAACGCCGATCTGGCCGAGGCGGTCGGGCTGTCGCCCTCGGCCTGCCTGCGCCGGCGGCAGTTGCTGGAGCATGCCGGCATCATCCGCGGCTACACCGCGCTGATCGACGAGCCGGACGTCGCCAACCCGACCATCGCCATCGTCCAGATCACGCTGGAGCGCCAGACCGAGGAGTACCTCGCCCGCTTCGAGGCGGCGGTGCGGAAGTGCCCCGAGGTCGACCAGTGCTACCTGATGACCGGGATGTCGGACTATCTGCTGCGCGTGGTCGCCCGCGACACCGCCGATTACGAGCGCATCCACAAGGAGCAGCTGTCGCGCATGCCCGGCGTGTCGCGCATCCAGTCCGCCTTCACCCTGCGCAGCGTGATCCGGGGCAATTCCGGGACCTGAGGAGAACACCGTGACCCGTGACCGCCTGTTCCTGCTGCGCCCGGGCTTCACCGACCCGGCCTATCCCGGCCAGGTCTTCTACTGCTGGCACTGCGCCCTGATGGAGGGCGTGCTCGCCTCCTTCCTGGACCTGGCGGCGCGGCTGGAGGTCGAGCGGATCGCCTGGCCGCGGCCGCGCCAGGCCGTGGTGGCGCTGGTCGGGGAGCGGAACCAGTCCGTGCCGCTGCTGGTGCTGGGCGAGGGCGGCCCGGCCGATGCCGACGCCGAGAGCCATGGCGGGGTCCGCTTCATCGCCGGCAAGGACCGCATCCTCGCCGCCCTGTCACGGCGCCACGGCTTCCCCGACCCGCATCCCTGATCGGCTACGGCTCCTTCCACACGCCCCAGAGGCGGGCGTTGCCCGGGGCCCAATCGGCATAGCCGCGGACCTTGGGCCCGACCGCCGTCACCTGCACCGGGTTGAACAGGCCGATCACCGGCAGCTGCTCGGCCATGCGGGCGTGCAGCCGGTCGAAGATCGCCTGCCGCCCGGCCTTGTCCTCCAATGTCTTGGCCTCGGCCAGCCAGGCGATCGCCTGCGGGTCCTCCCACTGGTTGGTCGGGTCCTCGTCCTTGCTGCCGATGATCGAATCGAAGGCCAGCGCCGGGTCGGGCCGGCCGGAGAAGGTGAAGACCGAGGCCTGGAACTTGCCCTCGCGGTAGTTCTGCAGCTGCGTCGCCCAGTCCAGCGTGTCGATCTGGGCGTCGATGCCGGCGCCGGTCAGCAGCCCCTGGATCATCAGCGCCGCCTCGTACTGGCCGGTCGGGCGGTTGTTGGTCTGGATCCGGATCGAGGCGCCGGCATGCCCCGCCTCCTGCAGCAGCCTGGTGGCCTCGGCCGGGTCGAAGGCCGGCCAGGCCGCATCGCCGTGGTGATAGGCGCTGGCGACGGCGATGGCCGACGGGTTCGGGGCGGCGAGGCCGAAACTCGCCGCCTCTGCCACCTGCCCGCCGTCGATCGCCCGGGCCAGCGCCTGGCGCACCCGGACGTCGGACAGCAGCGGGTCTCGGGTCTGCAGCAGCAGCACCGCCCAGGACAGGGTCGGCGTCACCGTCACCTGCGCCCCGGCCGCCTTCATCGCGTCGATCTCGGTCGCGCCGACATCGGGGACGATGTCGACCTGGCCGGAGAGGAGGGCGGCGTTCATCACCGAGCGGTCGGGTATGACGACAAAACGCAGCGTCTCGGCCAGCGCCTGCTTGCCGCCGGCGGCGCCTTCGCGGTCACCGGGCAGGGGCTTGTAGCCGGGGAAGCGCGTCAGCTCGAGATAACGGTTCTTCTGCCAGTCGGCGAAGATATAGGGCCCGGTGCCGACCGGCTTGACCCAGGCGCCGTCCGGCCCGAGCGAGGACGGGCTGAGCACCACCGCGCCGCACTGGATCGTCGCCATGTTGACCAGGAACAGCGCGCTGCGCCGGTCGATCCTGAACACCACGGTGCGCGGATCCGGCGTCTCCACCGCCAGCACCTTCGGGCCGCCGCGGCCGTCGAAGCGGTCGAGGCACTGCCACTGGGTCGTCGGGTCGAGATAGCGCTTCCAGCTCCACGCCACCTCGGCCGAGGTCAGCGGCCGGCCGTCATGGAAGGTGATGCCGTCGCGCAGACGGAACGTGTAGGCGGTGCCGTCGGGCGAGACCTCGATGCTGTCGGCCAGCATCGGCGCCGGGGTCTGGTCCTCGCGCAGCGCGACCAGCCCCTCGGTCACATGCTGCAGCACGACGTCGGAGTTGAAGTCGCGCTGCACGCCCGGATTGCTGCTGCGGATGTCGGCGTTGAGTGCGATCGACAGCAGCGGCGTCGGCTGCGGCTCTGCGGCGGCCGCGGGCGCGGCGGCGAGCAGCAGCACGGCAAAAGCGAGGCGCTTCATGGCGGTCACGCCGCCTCGGCCCGGCGCTTCGCCAGCGTCTCGGCGAAGAACGCCTTTACCGGCTGCAGCACGCGCGTGCCCTCATGGGCGATGCCGGGGACGATGTCATGGCGCACCGCGATGCCGTGCCGTTCGAAGCTGTCGCGCAGCGACCGCAGCCGTTCCTGCCGGTTGCCGCCGGCCAGGTCGGCGCCGTCCATCCAGCCCGGATCGGTCGGCTTGGTGACGATCTCCCAGGTCTCGGTGTCGTCGCCGCCGACCACCATCTGCACCGCCACAAGGCGCATCGCCGCGAGGTCGACCGGCCGACCGAAGCGCGCCCCGAAGTCGCGCAGGCCGACCCACCAGTCGTAGTTCCAGTCGAGCAGCGTGACCGAGCCCGGCGCGCCGATCGAGACGCCCAGCACCCGCTCCGGATGGACGTAGAGGAAACGGTGGACGAAATGGCCGCCGCCGGAGAAGCCGAACATCAGGAAGCGATCGGCGCGGACACGGTACTTCGCCGCCACCTCGTCGACCATGGCCAGCAGCAGCAGGTCGAAGCGCATGTCGTGGAAGGCCAGGCGCTTGTAGTTCGACAGCTCGCCCGGCTTGATCAGCCCGGCCGGGAACAGCGGCGCCAGCAGGATGCAGTCATTGGCGTCGGCGAAGTCCATGAAGCCGTCGCGATAGGCGGTGACGGTGCGGCCGGTGCCGTGCATCAGCACCGCCAGGCTGTAGGTCTTGTCACCGTCCTCCTGATAGTCCCGCGGGACGTAGAGGCAGTAGGAGACGCGCTGGTCGGCCTGCAGCGCGAAGAACGGCGTCTGGCCGAAATCATAGTAGGACAGCTTGACGCCATGACCCGGACGATCGCGCATTCTTCGGCCTCCCCTGCGCCGGCTCCACCGGCCGGCCGGAGCATCTTAGGACGGTCATCGGGCGTCGCAAGGCCAAATGCATTTTGATCTTTCAAAAACCGAATGCGGTGGGTGACGTCTCCCATCGCGGGCTTTGCGCAGACAAGCCCGGCATGCCTAGAGTTGCGGAGACCTCGGACAGCGGAGCCAGATGCAGCAAGCCGTCGGCGCCAAGGACGATCTGCGGGTTGAGCGCGCCGCCGAGCCGGCGCCGTCCGGCCTGTTGCTGCCCTTCGTCGAGGCGCTGTCCCATCCGGTGTTCCGCTTGGTCTGGTTCACCGGCCTGTTCGCCAATCTCGGCGACTGGGCCCAGTCGGTCGCCGCCGCCTGGGAGCTGACCGTCACCGCGGCCAGCCCGTTCCTGATCGCCCTGATCCAGGTGGCGACGGCGGTGCCGCTGGTGCTGCTGTCGCTGCCGACCGGGGCGCTGGCCGACATCTATGACCGCCGCAAGATGATCCTGGCGGGGGAGGCCTGCTGCGTCCTGGGCGGCCTGGGCCTCACCCTGCTCGGCTTCCTCGGCCTGCTGGAGCCGGTCGGGCTGATCGGGCTGACCTTCCTGATCGCGATCGGCTATGCGCTGGAGGGACCGGCCTGGCAGGCGGCGGTCGGCGACATGGTGCCGAAGCCGGCGGTGGCCAGCGCGGTTCTGCTGAACTCGATCAACTACAATGTCGCCCGCGCGCTGGGGCCGGCGATCGGCGGCTTCCTGTTGGCCTGGCTCGGCGCGCCCTGGGTGTTCCTGATCGCCACCGCCAGCTTCACCGGGCTGCTGGCGGCGATCTGGTCGTGGGGCTGGCGGCCGGCGCGCTCGGCCCTGCCGCCGGAGACGCTGCGCGGGGCCGTCACCGCCGGGCTGCGCTTCGCCCGGCACTCGCGGGTGCCCCGGCGGGTGGCGACGCGGTCCTTCATTTTCGGCTTCTGCGCCAGCTCGGTCTGGGCGCTGTTGCCGCTGCTGGCGCTCGACCAGCTCGGCCAGGACGCGATCGGCTACGGCGTGCTGCTCGGCGCGCTCGGCATTGGCGCCGTCTGCGGCGCCTTCCTGGTTCACCCGGCGCGGGAATGGCTGGGCACCAGCTGGCTGATCTCGAGCTCGGCCTTCGTCTTCGCGGCGGTGCTGCTGGTGCTGGGCACCGTCCACATCACCGCCGTGCTGGTGCCGGTGCTGTTCGTCGGCGGCATGGCCTGGATCGCCGTGGTGTCGACCTACAACACCGCGGTGCAGCTGCTGGTGCCGGACTGGGTCAAGGCCCGGGCCATGGCGATCTACCAGATGGCACTCTATGGCGGGTTGGCGCTCGGCTCGGTCGCCTGGGGCGCCATGGCGGGGAGCGCCGGCGTCGCCGCCACGCTGGCGGCCAGCGGCGCCGCGCTCGTGATCGGTGCGCTGTGGGCGCTGCGGCTGAAGATCCCGGACATCGCCCTGGTCGATCTGCGCGCCGCGCCGGCGCGCAAGCTGGAGTTGCCGGCCCTGCAGATCGACCCGCGCCGCGACGCGGTGATGGTGGTGGTCGAATACCGCATCGGGCCGGAGCAGGAGCGCGACTTCGTCCGATGCACGGTGCGGCTGCGCGAGGTGCGGCTGCGCAACGGTGCCAGCCGCTGGTCGCTGTTCCGCGACGCCGCCGACCGGCTGAAATGGAGTGAGGTCTATTTCGTCGACAGCTGGTACGAGCATCTGCGGCTGCTGGCCCGGCTGACCGTCGCCGAGCGCGAGCTCATCGACCGGGTCGGGCGGCTGCATCAGGGGCCGCCGCCGCCCTCGGTGCGGCACGCCATCAGCTGGCGCCGGCGCGGCCGGCGGATGCTGGCCGCCAAGCCTCCGGCCGGCGGCGCAGTCAAACCCGGGCAGGCGGCGGCGCCGCCGCAGGGGCTGCAGCCCGCCAGCTCGGATTAGAGCCGATCCGCCCGCTGCGCAATATCAGCCTCGCTTCGTTCCGTATTCCTCTCGGCCTGGTCCCAAGATCTGCAATACCGGATGTTGAGGGCAAAGGAAACGCAGCCAGCCATGGGATTTCGAGTGCGGTTTTTAACTTCAGAATTTGATTGATACCGGGTGGCCATCCGCAGCCGGCAGGACTAGTCTGGCGGAGTCGAATGATGCATTGGAAACCAGACGTGACCATTGGCCGATGGCAGGATCGTCAACGACGCGGCACGCCGCCATGAAACCTCCGATCGATTCTTTCGCCGCGATCGAGTTCGAAAGTGCCGCCCATCTGACGCTGACTCTGCTCGGCCAGGTGCGGGACGGGCGGATGACGCCGATCGAATTCGCGATCTGGCTGCGGCAACTGATGATGCACAAGCACGAGCCGCTGTCCGACAACGAGAAGAGCGCCATGGCCTGCACGTTGGCGGTGGCGCTGCTGGACGAGGAGGGGCTGGACCTCACCCCATCGGAGCTGATGGAGCTGCTGGACAATTCCGAGCAGGCCGGCGCGATCGGGCGGCTGGTGTAAAGCAGGCCGTTCCGTGCCGCGCGCCCATCCAGACTATGACTTCGACGCGTGCTCAGGCTTGCCCTTGCGCCTGGTCGAGGCCAACTCGTCGAGTTGCTTCTCGCTCATCGACTTGTACATCGATTTCGACGCGCCCTTGAGCTCGCCGACCTTCTGTTCGCCGCGCTTGGCGGCCAGGGCCGCGCCGGCGGCCTTCTGCTGCGCCTTCGATTTCGCCGGCATGATCGTGCCTCCGCGATGGTGGGTGCCTGCATCGGGAACGGCCGGTCACGCCGGCCGGTTCCGGACGGCCCGCTGCGCGATCAGTGGATGAGCTGCTTGATCACGGCGGCGACGCTGCCGGTCTCGACCGGCTTGCGGAGGACCGGCGCCTGGAAGCGGTCGAGCTCCGGATCGCTGTAGCCGGTCATGAAGGAGAAGGGGATGCTGCGGCGCTGCAGCGTCTGCGCCACCGGGAAGACCCGCCGGCCCTGGTCGAGCCGGACGTCGAGGACGGCGGCGTCGACGTCGCCGGCTTCGGCCAGGCGCAGGCCGGTCTCGAGCGAACCGGCCGGGCCCAGCACTTCGAAGCCGAGCGAGCGGAGGATGGCCTGCATCTGCAGCGCCAGGAGCTGATCGTCCTCCACCACCAGGATGCGCCGGACAGTGCGCTGCAGCGGCGGCTTCGGCGACGGCCGCCCCGAGGCGTGATCGGAGCCCTTGGTCCAGGCCATCGGCCGCGTCCATTGCGCCAGCGCCTCGAGACCCGGCCCGTCGAGGATCTGCAGCCATTCGGCCTTGAGGCGGATCAACCCGGTGCGCTGCAGCTTCATCACCATCCGGTTGGTGTGGACCGGCGAGATCCCGAGCGCGTCGGCGATGTCCTGCTGGGTCAGCGGCAGCCGCAGGCCTCGGTCGCTGACGAGATCCCGGGCCCAGGCCCGCTCGAACAGCCCCAGGAGAAGGGCGGCCACGCGCTCCTCGGCGTTGAGGGCCCCCAGCGACAGCAGGGTCTCATGCGCCTGCACGGTCTCCATCGCCAGCACGACGCAGAACTGGCGCAGGGCCGCGGCCGAGGCGGGGTCGATCAGCTCCGCGACCGGGACCGTCGCCACCCGGGCATCGGTCAGGGCGACGGCGGGCGCGGGCGTCGATCCGGAGAATTGCGAGGTCGCCCCGACCATGTCGCCGGGCATGAGGAAGCGCAGGACGTGCCGCCGGCCATCGGTCAGGGTGCGGAACTGGGCCATCCAGCCGGAGCGGAGGAGGTGGAGGCAATCGCGGTCGCCCCAATCGGTCCGCTCTCCCTTCGCCAGGCGAAGCTGATCCGCGCCGACCAGCCGCGACCGGGCTGCCGGGACGAGAAGATCGAGCTGCGGCCGCGCCGCGGCATGCGCGTCGCGACGGCTCGGCCGGACGATGTCCGCCGGCGCTGGAGATCCGGAAGATGCGGGGGGAGCGGCCACCCGGACAGGCATGGGTCAGCCCTGCGAGTTGGAGCGTCGACGGATTGATCAACGCATGGATGGGTCAAGGGTTCCGCAGGCCGTGTTCTCGTTTTGCGATCGATCGGAATTCGCGCACAGGAATACAGACCTGGAAAGTATCATATGTTAATCCGGTCGGCGTTTGATCGTCGGAGACCAGCGCTTTTGCTTCGTTCCCATGTTGAGGCCTGCGTCACGCTGCGCTAGATTTGGCGAAGCGTGGCCGGCTGGCTCGGCGGCCCTCGATCCCCATCGGCTTTGGCGTGGGGCAGACCGGTTTCAGAGGGCACTGAATGAGCGGCAATCCCCAGGCTGCGTCGCCCGCGACCCCGGGACCGACGTTGCCGACCATCCTGCCTGGAGAACGCGCAGCGCAGGATATTCTGCAGGCGCTGCCGGCGGCGATCTATACCACCGACGCCGACGGGCGCATCACCTTCTACAACGAGGCTGCGGCCGAGCTGTGGGGCTGCCGGCCGGAGCTGGGCAAGAGCGAGTTCTGCGGCTCGTGGAAGCTGTACTGGCCGGACGGCACGCCGCTGCCGCACGACCAGTGCCCGATGGCCCTGGCGCTGAAGCAAGGGAAGCCGATCCTGGGCATGGAGGCGGTGGCCGAGCGGCCCGACGGCACGCGAGTTCCCTTCATCGCCTATCCGACGCCGCTGTTCGATGCGGAGGGGCGGCTGACCGGCGCTGTGAACATGCTGGTCGACATCTCGGACCGGCACCGCGCCGAGCAGTCGGCGCTGGCCGGAGCCGCGGAGCGCATCGTCGGCGAGCAGGCGGCGCAGCGGCTGGCCGCGATCGTGGAATCCTCCGAGGATGCGATCGTCGCCAAGGACCTCAACGGCATCATCACGAATTGGAACCGTGGGGCCGAGCGCCTGTTCGGCTACACCGCCGAGGAGGCGATCGGCCAGCCGATCACGATCGTGATTCCGGCGGACCGGCTGGACGAGGAGCCGGAGATCCTGGCCCGCATCCGCCGGGGCGAGTGGGTCGAGCCTTTCGAGACCATCCGCCGCCGCAAGGACGGCAGCTTGGTCGAGATCTCGCTGATGATCTCCCCGGTCCGGAACCGGACGGGCGAGATCGTCGGCGCCTCGAAGATCGCCCGCGACATCACCGAGCGGAAACGGGCCCAGGAGCGCCAGACCCTGCTGCTGCGGGAGATGAGCCACCGGGTCAAGAACCTGTTTGCCCTGGCCGGCGCCGTCATCACCCTGAGCACCCGCACCGCGCGGACGCCGGACGAGCTGGCGGAGCAGGTGCGCAACCGGCTCGGCGCCCTGGCCCGCGCCCATGACCTGACTCTGCCGGACCTGAGGCGCGAGCAGGCGGTGACGCCGACCACGCTCGAGGCTCTGGCGCGCACCATCGTCTCGCCCTTCGAGGAACAGATCGACGGCCGCGTCACCATCGCCGGGCCGGAGGTCATCGTCGGCGGGCATGCGGTGACCAGCCTGGCGCTGCTGCTGCACGAGCTGGCGACCAACGCCGCCAAATACGGCGCCCTGTCCACGGCGTCAGGCCGCATCGCCGTCGTCTGGACGGTCGAGGAGTCGGTGCTGTCGCTGAGCTGGGCGGAGCGGGGCGGGCCGCCGGCCGACGGGACCGCCAATGGCGACGGCTTCGGCACCTGGCTGGTCGACGGCACCGTCCAAGGCCAGTTGCAGGGGCAGATCGATCGCCGCTGGGATGCCGAGGGCCTGACCATCCTGATGACCATGCCGCTGGATCGCCTGGCCGGGTGACGGTGGCGTGCAAGACCTTGGTCGCATCCGCGGAACCCGATCGCGATGCCGCACGTTGGAGGTGCAACTGGTGGCATGCCAGTCGGCGCCGGTCGAGAGCGACAGCATGGCCGCGATCCTGATCGTGGAAGACGAGCCCTTCGTGCGGATGATGGCGGAGGACGCGGCCCAGGGCCTCGGCCTGGAGCCGTTGTCCGTGAGCAACGGCGAGGCGGCGATCGCCGCAGCCAGGACCGCACAGGAGCTGCAGATCCTGTTCACCGACATCCACATGCCGCCCGGCCCGGACGGCTGGACCGTCGCCCGGGCGGTGCGCGCGATCCATCCCGGCATCCGGGTGATCTACACCAGCGGCCAGGCCGGGCCGGAGGATTGCGCCCGGCTCGGCGTCCCGGAGGCCCGGCTGCTGCCCAAGCCCTACACCCAGGGCGAACTCGCCGCCGTGATCGCCGAAATCGCCGGCGACCGGTAGCCGGGCGACCCCGTCACTTCCCCTTGAGCAGCGCGGCCCAGGTGGCCGGGCCGACGATGCCGTCCGCGGTCAGGCGCTTGTCGGCCTGGAAGCGCATCACCGCCAGCTCCGTCGCCGGGCCGAAATCGCCGTCGACCCCGACCGGCAGGCCGGACGCCCGCAGGCGGGTCTGCAGCTCCGCCACCTCCGGCCCGCGCGAGCCGCGGCGCAGCACGGGGTGGTCGGCGGAGGGGTCGCGGGCGACGCCCCCCGCCTCCAGCCGGGCCAGAGCGGCCTTGGCCTTGACCAGATAGGCGCGCCGGGCGTCGAGCCCGTTCTGGCCGCCATTCACCCGGCGCGTGGCATCGATCAGATCGTCGCCGTCGGCGGCCTGGTTGAGCTTGCGGCCCTTCCAGTACTCGCAGGCGACGCGCAGCGACAGCTTGGGCTCCGCCGCCATCTCGGGATTGTTCTCCAGGTCGACCCCGAGCTTGCCGCCGAGGGTGTGGTAGTTGGCCCGGCCGGTGAGCTGGATCAGCCCGCGGCCCTTGAAGCGGCGCCCGTCGCCCGGCTGGGTGTTGCCGAGGTCGCGCCGTCCCTCATAGGCGGCGCCCGAGGCATATTCCTCGGTGGTGCAGAAGCCGTCGGATTCATGCGCCACCTGGGCGAGGAAATGGGCGACCCGCGATCTCGTATTGATCTCATAGTGTTCGAGGACGCTGGCCAGGCTGTCGCCGATCGAATTGATGATGTTGGCCTGGGCCTCCGCCTTGCGCCCCGACACCCGCGGCGCAATGGCAACCAAGATGTCGCGATCGACCGGAATCATGATCAAATCTCCATCTCAAATGCAAAAAATCAAATCGACTATGAAAATGAAGGAAACCTAATCCTCGATCAGAGATAACCGGAAATCTTGTCCACATTATGAGACGCGGTGGAGATCGGGAGCGCCGGCTCTTGCTCGATGTCCTGCAGGATCTGCTGCAGGACGGTCTCGGCGATCTCCTGGTGCCCGAGGCGGCAGGCCATGGTCTCGGTGCCGGCGAAGCTGCCGAGCTCGCCGAGCTTGTTCGACGGCGCGCCGCCGCGGCACAGCGGGAAATATGAGCAATCCCGGGCGCAGGCGGCCACGCCGGCGGCGATCTCCGCCCAGGCCTGCCGGAACACCGGCCCGTCCAGCACCTCCTGCAGCGTCGAGGTCAGGACGTTGCCGAGGGCGAGCGAGCCGATCCGCGGATGCTCGAGGCCGGCCAGCTCCGGCGAGAAGGTGTGGATGCGGCCGTCATGGCTGACAGTGACGATGTCGAACGGCATGTTCTGGTCGTTGCCGGGCCAGGCTCCGGCAGGCGGCTCCTGCAGCCCGGCGAGGATGGTGCGGACCTCGCGGATGTCGACGCCGAGGGCCGCCGCCCGGCGCCAGGCCCGCTCGAAGAAGCCGCGGAAGCATCCGGCGCGGTCGCGGGACAGGGAGGAGCGGGCGTGGACGCCCTCGACCTCCTCGACATTGAAGCCGATCTCGCGGATGTCGTGGGCGGCGAAGAACTCCACCAGTTCCTCGGGCGCGTCGAGCGCCGCGTCGCCGACGACGCAGATCGCGTGAAACGGGATACCGTGCCGCTGCAGCGCCGCGACGCCGCGCATAACCGCATCATGCGTGCCGCGCCCCGCCCGGGTCCGGCGCTGCGCGTCGTGCAGCCGGGCGGGGCCGTCGAGGCTGACGCCGATCTGCACCCCGTGCTCGCGGAACAGCGCGCACCAGCGGTCGTCGACCAGCGTCCCGTTGGTCTGGATGCAGTGCCTGAGGACGGGGCCGGCCGGCCGTGCCGACGCGGCGGCGGCGAAGGCGTCGCGATACCAGTCGACCGGCAGCGTCAGCGGCTCGCCGGCATGCCAGACCACCGCCAGCTCCGGCGCGGCGAGGCCGCTGGTCTCCAGCCAGCGGAGGGCGGCATGCACCGTCTCCGGCGCCATCCGGGCGCGGTTGCCGCGGTCCGGCAGGTAGCAGTAGCCGCAGGCGATGTTGCAGAACGGCGTGCCCTGCAGGACCAGCAGCCGCGTCCGGCCGCGCAGGTCGTCCGGCTGAGGAACGCCGATCAGAAATTCCGCCACAGGTTGCCCCACTGGTTCCACCAGTTCCCTTGCGCCAGGCGGGTGCCGCCCCGGCGATCGCCGGGATCCGCCGTGGGATCGGCCGCGTCGCGGGTCTTGGCGACGGCCGCCCGGATCTCAGGCAGGCGGTCGATGGCCCGGCCGGCCGGCGGATGCGCCGCCTCGGCCGGCAGCGACGACAGCAGCAGCGACGCGATCACCGCGGCGCCGCGCGAGAACAGTCGGTTCCGGTATGCCATGGGTCTTGGCCTCATCTTCGTCACTCCGTGCATCTGATGGCCCGGCAGGGGTCCGAGAGATCCTCCAGCCGCGGCGTGACCGCGGGGGCGAGGATCCGCACGTGCTCATGCTGCGCGTCCAGGTCGACGACGACGGTCCGCCACACGCCGTACGCATCCTGGAATTCCAGTGTCGTGTCGGTGGCCGCGATCCTCCGGATCGGGCCGCCGCTCCAGAAGCTCAGGCCGGCGATGCGGATGATCGGGGAGGCGGTGCCGGGAATGACCTGGCGGCGCACGTCGACATACACCCGGCACGGATCGAACGAGGTGGGTTCGGCAGAGGCGGTGCAGCCTCTGGCCACGCCGGCCGCCGCGTCGGCGGGCAGGATTTCCCAGCGATGCACCGTCACGATGGTCTTGCTCATGGCGATCTCGTCGATGCACCCGTCCGGCCCCTTGGTTACGTCGCAGGCCTCCTGCCCGCGCTGCGGATCGGGATCGGCCGAGAGGACCGGCCGCAGCATGCCCGGGCTGAGATCGGCGACCACGCGATCGGCCGCGCTGCCGAAGGAGAAGCCGCGGCGCAGCGTGCCGGAGCCGTCGGGCCCGGCATAGTCGGCGATGGCTTCGCCCGACGAAGCGGCGTTGCCGCGGAGCGCCACCGCCAGCCAGGCCGACTGGAACCGGTCCCGGACGTCACCGCCGGCTTTCACATCGGCGCTGGCGAGGCGGGCCGGCAGCGGCGACACGGTCGCGCCCCAGGCGGCGCAGTCCCCGGGGCTGCTCCCGCCCCGGGGCCCGACGCAGTGCCATTCGAGCGCGTGAAACTGGGGCAGTCGCTCGCGCGGCCATGCCATCAGCAGCTCCGCATCCGCGCTCAGGCAGAAGATCGTGTCCGCATAGGGCTGGCTTTCGATCTCGCCCTTCTGCGGCATCTCGCGCGCCACCCCGCGGGTGGGCGGCCTGCTGATCTGGCCGAAGAACGGCCGCCAGAAGATCTTTCGGGCGTCGGGGACGTGGCGGAAGCCGACGCCGAGCGGCCGCGAGCCATCCCGTGTGATCGGGGACGAGGCCGGACGGTCGCGCTCACCGTTCGCCAGGACCAGGCTGCAGGAGGAGCGCGGCGTCGCCGGCACATCGGGCAGCACCCGGATGGCGACGGCACCGGTGAGGGCGCGCGCGGCCTGTTCCCAGGATCCGACGGCGAGGTAGAGCTCGTCCTGGCTGCGGCCCAGCGCAGCGGGATCCAGCTTGCCGATCTGGCCGAAGGCCTTCTGCAGCTCGAAGGCCCTGAATTCGGGGGATTCCTGATCGGGACCGGCCTCACGGTACCGGACAGCGGCCGCCACCGCGTTCATGTACAGAGCCGTGTTCGCGGTTTCGAGCTCCAGATTTGCGGTTTCGAGCTTCCGGTTCGCGGTTTCGAGCTCCGAATTTGCCTGCGTGAGGGCGAACCAATCGACCCCCACCATGACCAAACCGCCCATGAACAGCAGCGTGAAGCCGGCCAGCAGGCTGACGAAATAGAGCAGCCGCGATACCCGGCGCCCGGCGTAGCGGGAGGCGAGAGCGAAGGGTGTCTCGACGGCGGCGATGCCCTGCAGCATGCGCTGCTCGAGCGCATTGCGCCCTTCGGGCCGCCGGGTCGCGCCGTCCATCGGCGATGATTTCCGTTCCGCGCGATCGGCCAGAAGCGCGGCGGCCAGGGGACGGCTGATGCGGGGGGCGGGGCCCAGGACTTTCGCGATGCCCTCCTTGAACCGATCCGGAATCGCGGCCGCCGCCTGCTTCTCGACCGTTTCCATCACCCAGTTCCGGCCCCTGATCACCCAGCCCGGGATCCAGCGCAGGAGGCCGGGCCGGGCGCTTGGAGCCGGGGCGGTCCCGACATTGCCGACCACCTCCTCGAGCGCCTCGCCGATCTGATCGGCCTCGTGCAGCCAGTCGGAATAGCGCGCCCAGTTGCGGATCAAGGCCTCATGGGACACGTCGTAGATCGGCTCGTCTCCCGTCCTGCCGACATTCAGGTACCCCGCGGCCTGGAAAGTCTTCAGCACCGCCTCCATCGCCGCGGTCGCGTCGCCGGCCTCGGATCCGTCGAGCAGGGCGGCCGCGCGCCGGGCGGTGACGAAGCGCCGGGCCCAGTTGCCGCGATCGTCCTTGCGCGCCATGGCGCAGAAGATCGTCCGCAGCACCAGCTTGGCGCGAGCCTCCCGGGTCTCCGGCGTCTCGGCCGCCGGCAGCTGCTGCGCCGCCGCCGCCGCGGCCGCCGCATGGATGGCGTCGGCGTGCTGGTTCAGGCAGCGGACGAGCCAGCCGGGCGTCGACAGATCGCTGCGCATGGCGGCTTCGACATCGCGGCGGAGAATGCGGAAGCCGGGCGCGCCGTCCTCGGCCGGCCCGCGCTGCCAGCGCTCCGCGGCGCTGTCCCAGATCTGCAGCAGCCCGTGCTGCAGCAGCGGCAGATGGTCCGAGGCGTGGGTGAGGGAGTCCAGCAGGTGCCGGACCTCCTGCAGCAGGAGGTCGACCACCTCCGGCTCGAAGGGGGCCGTGTCCCGGCCTTCCCGGGCACCGTCCGGGCCCCCGAGCCAGTCCTGGATGACCGCGCGGGCGGGCGAGACGATCATCTCCCGCCGCTCGACATCGTCGTCGATCGGGCCGAGCAGATAGGCGGTGTCGGTGATGATGCCGGCGAGGCCCCCCTCGGCGCAGCGGTGCAGCTCCTCGCTGCGCAGGGTCAGCGCCAGGAACAGGCAGGACGGGCGGGCCTCGAAGGTCGCCTCCACCAGCCGACGCAGGTTGCCCCGGCCTTCCCGGGTCACCTCGGGGCGGAACACCTCCTCGAACTGGTCGACCAGGATCAGCAGGTTGGGGGCGCCGGCGCGCAGGCCGCGCGACAGCGCCTGGTCCAGCCGGTCCAGCGCCTCGCCGGCCAGCGTGAACAGGGCCGAGACATTGAGCCAGAGCGACCGCAGGTCCCGGCTGCCGCGGGCGGGAAACAGCTCTTCCGCGATCTTGTGCAGAAGCCTCTCGCGCAGGGCGTCGCTGCCGCCGGTGGGCTCGATGCCGAAGGCCTGCGCCAGGGCACGCTGCCCGAAGGTCGGCCCGTCCGGCGGGTCGGCGGCATCGGTGATGCGGAGGATCGGCGCCACCAGCTGGTCGGCAATCGCCGCCAGCAGCGCCGCGTTGGGATCCTCGCCCGGGCGCAGCTCCAGCACATACCAGCGCCCCGGACGTCCCGGCACCGCATCGCCGGCGAACAGCCTCGGGATCAGCCCGGCGCGGACCAGCGAGGACTTGCCGCAGCCGGAGCCGCCCAGCACCACCATGATGTTGGCCCGGGACAGGCGCTCGATCAGGCCGTCGATCTGCCGCTCGCGGGCGAAGAACAGGCCGGTGTCGTCGGGGGCGAAGCTGCGCAGCCCCGGATAGGGCCGGGGCGGGGTCAGGCCGATCTCCCGGCCCCGCTCGGGATCCCGGACATCGAGCCCGATGCCGTCGCGCAGCTCCCGCCACCGCTGCAGCAGCCGGGCCGGGCCGAGGAACCGTGATGGAGGGAGACCGTCATCCATGGCTGTCGGCCTCAATGGCCCATCCAGGATTGCAGCCCCTCGCTGACCGATTTCCGGCTGTTCTGCTCGACCGCGAAATCGGCGTTGCGCCGCTCGACCCGCAGCATGTGCCAGCGGTCGACCGACGGGTTGGGCAGCCGGACCGAGGGCGGAACCACGGTCTGTTCCGCCGTGATGCAGGCGATCCAGAACACGTCGTCGGAGGTCAGCTTCAGCTCCTGCAGGATCTGGTCGGCCTTGGCCTGCAAGGTGCGGAACTTGCCGATCAGCTGATGCACCGGATTGGCGTTTCCCTGCATCGCCGGGATCGGCATCTTCAGGTCGTGGGCCATCAGGATCGGCCGCTTGTCGGCGACGCTGCGGAAATAGTGCTCGAACTGGCTCGCGGTGAACCACACCGACAGCCGGTCCTCCGGCGGCGGCACGCCATAGATCATCTCGTCGAGTTCCTCGACGATCTGGCGGCGGGCATCGACCGGCCGGATCTCGATCTCCTCGCAGGCCATGATCTGCCCGCGCCGCCCGAAGCCGAAGCGATGGCACAGCCATTCCGCCAGCGCCGGCGCGGTGTCGATGCGGAAGACCGGATTGGCCTCTCCCGGCTGCCCGGCGCTGCGCACGAACTCCTCCTGCGGCTCGCCATCGGGCAGCCAGAGCACGACGGGCGAGGCCTCGATGCGCGGTCGGGCGGCTTCACCAAGGGCATTGACCAGATAGTTCTCGGTGCGTGACGGGGTCCTGGCGCTGGCCGCGGCGTCGGCCGCCGCCAACGGCTGCAGGAACACTGTCCGCTTCTCCGCCGCCGCGTCCCCGGCCGGGGCGCCCGTGCCCTCCCAGCCATCCGGCCAGGGCTGCACCGGCACCCCCGCAGCAGCCAGCGCCTCGGCGACCTGGGCCGCGGCCTTGCCGACGCCCTCCGGCAGGCTGCGCGTCGGGTGACCGAGGAGCACGATCCGCGCCACCGCATCCGGCAGCGGGGCGGGCAGGGACTGCGGCGATGGGGAGGGCAATGACGGCGGTGGCGGCGCAAGCAGGTCGCAGAGCCAGTCCCGCAGGTCATGGATCACATGGATGTCCTCGGGATCGGGCAGGACCCAGCTGTTGGTGCCGGGCTTGAAGAACGGCCTGTCGGCGATGTTGCGCAGCGCCGCGGCTTCCGGCATCTCCTGCTGGAACTTCTCCCACCAGCTGCGGCCGTCGAGGCCGAGGATGATCGGCACGACGATCGGCCAGCCGCCGCAGTTGCGGCCGCGCCGCTGGGCCGCGATCCGCAGATCATGCGCCGCCGGGTGGCGGCCATAGTTCTCGCAGATGAACGAGACGATCACATCGGCGGACGCGACCCGCTCCGAAACCTCGGCGATGATGTCCATGCCCGGCGGGATGTCGTCGATCCGGGCTTCGATGCGGCGCAGGCGTCCGCCATCGTCGAACAGCGGCGCGCAGAACGCGTCGACGAACGTCTCCGTGTCTGCGACGTAGCTCAGCAAGACTTTCTTCGGCTCGCTCATCGGCGCGCCCCTCACATGAATCCGGTTCCAGAATCCGCGTCCACGCCCTTACGTGGCCGAGTTCTGCGTCGCCGGTGAGTCCACCTGGCTCAGCCAGTCGCGCAGGTCGTGGATCGCATGGATGCCGTCGACATCCGGCAGGACCCAGCTGTTGGTGCCGGGCCTGAAGAACGGCTTGTCGGCGATGTTGCGCAGCGCCGTCTCCTCCGGCGCGTCGTTCTTGAACGCCCGCCACCAGTCGCGGCCGTCGATGCCGAGGGTGATCGGCACGATGACCGGCCGGCCGGTGCTCTGGCTGCGCTGCCGGACCGCCATCCGCAGCTCGTCCGCCCCCATGCGGCGGCAGTACTTCTCGCAGATGAACGAGATGACCACATCGGCGGCGGCGATCCGCGCCGCGATGTCGGCGGTGATGTCCTTGCCCGGGGTGACGTTGTCGATCAGCCAGTCGACGCGGCGCAGGCGGCCGCTGACGTCGAAAAGCTGCTCGCAGAAGGCATCGACAAAAGCCCTGGTGTCGGCGACATAGCTCAAAAATACGGTCTTCGGGCCACTCATCAGCGTCCCCTCAATGAATCCTGCCTTAAAATCGCCAATAAGATACGAATCATCAAATCTTATGCATAGACAACAGGATATTAAACTACAATTCTAATCTTACTGTCAAGAGATCGACTGTTGCCACGATACGAAGACATTCGATTACGAGGCGTCTATTCGAGCTTTCTGGCGGCGATCGCGTCCGAATCCGCGGCGGCCGGGATCACCGACGCAGGGGAGGGCGAGGGCTGCCAGCTCGGGTTGTACGAGGGCTGGTTATACGAGGGCTGCTGCCAGTCCCAGGTATCGGTCCATTTCGCCGTCCAGGACATGTTCTCGCAGGCGATGATGTCCTCGCAGCGGGTGACGAAGGCGGACCACTCGGCGGGCGAGGCCACGCGCTGCGGCGGCGTCAGCGCGTCCTCGCTCTCCAGCCGCCGCGCCGCCGCCCGGTAGGTGATGGTCAGGAACTGGTAACGGGATGCCTCGATATGGGCCAGGATGGCCGAGGTGACCGTGGTCAGGAGCGGCGTCAGCATGATCGGCTCGTAGCGGAAGTCGCCGATCACGATGCCGACCTGGAGGGCGCCGCAGATCGCGGCGACCAGCGCCGCGGCAAGGGCGAGCACGAATTCGGCCAAGCGCAGGCGATCGGCGATCCTGCCGTAGCGCTGCGCCCTCGGCCGGTAGAAGTCCTTGGCCTGGGCCTGGATCCGCTGCTGCCGGTATTCGGCCTGCGAGATCATGGTCCGCGGGGCCGAGCCCGGCCGCCGGGTGGGCTTGAGATGCATCAGGAGATCGTCGGCATCCCGTTCGATCCGGTCCCGCTCCTGGTTCAGCAGCGCCTCGGCGGTGGCGGGGTCGTCATAGGGGGCGGCCCCGGCCGCGAAGACGAAGGCCTGGCGCTTCAGCGCCTCGGACGCGGCGCGGGCGCGGATCCAGGCGGTCATCCGCTGGGTCGACTGCAGGCGGGCGGCCAGGAACGCCGAGAGCGCGAGTGCGACGGCACCGATGACGGCGGCCGAGCGCTCGGTGTCGGCATCGGCCAGCTGGCCGGCGGTCGAGGTGGTCACGACCCCGATGACGAGCAGAGCGAACACGCTCCACCGCGCCGTCACCAGACCAGATTTCAGCCGGTCCGCGCTGGCCGACCATTCCGCGGCCCGGTTGGCGACATTTGCCAATGCATCCATTGTCTTATATCCAGAAAACAAATTATGTAAAATTGCCTGAAACTATTCCGGCTTCTAAACTCGCGCACCACGACTTTAATGGATAACCGAAGGGCGTTCAGCGTGGCTCTTGATGCTGTATGTCGTCCGTGGTAATTTCCAAGAAGATCAACGACCTTGATATTGAGTTTTTCGCCGCAATTTTGCCACAGAGGTCGCATTTAATGCGATCATTGGAGTGTATATTTAAAAGACGTGAATTGCAACGGGGTGTGTGGCGAGATTGCAAAGACACCTCGTGGTGGCTTCGGCCCTGAAAAGAGCAGGGCAGATTTCATGAATTGCGGATGATCTTCCCAACACTATCGGCGACAATGGTTATCTATCCCGGCCGATAGCACAATTATCCGTTCGTTGAATTGGAAACGTTGAGGACTCTGTTTTCAGAAACTGCTTTCGACATCTGATTTTATTCGAGATTTGAATGCCGGATTCTGCCGATGATGTGACCCGAGGGTTCGTCGCGTGGATCGGGTCCGTTCTTCCCGACACGGCGATCGCCTCCCGCACCCTGTCCGACACGACGGTCGGCGAGGGCATCGATGTGCGGCTGCTCGGCCTCGAGCCGCGCCCGTCGCAACGTGTCGCCAACCCCCCTGCGGTCGTGGCGCTGGACTATCTCGTCTCGGTCCGCGCCGCCGACGCCTTCGCCGAGCAGCACGCCGCCGCCGAGCTGCTGTTCGCCGCGCTCGACCTGCCGGACTGTACGGTCCGGACGGACCTGTCCGCCTTCGGCCTGCTGCGGACACTCGGCCTTCCCGCCGCCCCCGGCTTCATCCTGCAACTGCCCCTGTCGCGGCAACGCACCGTTGAGCGCGCCCCGCCGGTGCGCTTTCCCGTCGTCGTCCGGGCGACCGGCATCGACGCCGTCGAGGGCGAGGTCCGGGGGCCGGAGGACGTGCCGCTGGCCGCGGCCAAGGTCTCGGCCCCGGGCTTCCGCCGCACCACGCGCACCGACTCCCGGGGCCGGTTCCGCCTGCCCGGGATGCCGGCGGGCGGCGATGCGATCGAACTCGAAATCGAGGCTCGGGGCGTGACGGCGCGAGCCGAGGCGCGGCCGGGCCGTCCCGTCATCATCCGACTGCCTTTGGAGGTCTGACATGCCGTATCTCAGTCCCGGTGTCTATGTCGAGGAGATCGACTCCGGCGCACGCCCGATCCTGGCGGTCGGCACCTCGACCGCCGGCTTCGTCGGCACCGCGCCCAATCCGGGAGCCCGCCCGAACGAGGCGGTCGCGATCAACAACTGGTCCCAGTTCCAGCGCGAATTCTGCCGCGACGGCGACGCCAGCACCGATCTCGCCAACGCCGTGTTCGGCTTCTTCCTCAACGGCGGCTCGCGTTGCTACGTCGTCAACGTCAAGAAGGACGACCCCATCGCCGGAAAAGGGCAGGGGCTGGACCTGCTGGCGCCGATCGACGAGATCGCGATCATCGCCGCCCCCGGCCGCAACGACCCGGTCTCGCACGGGGCGCTGCTCGACGCGGCCGAGCTGGCCAAGGATCGGGTGGCCATCCTGGACGGCCCGGCCGAGGTGGAGGATGTCGAGGTCCTGACCCGCGTCGCCGAGGTCGGGGCGTCGCCGCCGCCTCCCGCCGCTGCGGATACGGGCGAGGGTGGCAGTGGCGGCAAGAAGCCGGCGGCCGCCGCGCGCGACAAGCGGGCCGGCCAGCGGCCGCGCCTGTCGGATAGCGGCTACGGCGCCTTCTATTTCCCCTGGCTGCGCGTCCGCGACGCCCTCGACCCGGCGAAGATCGTGCCGGCCGCCCCGTCCGGCTACATGGCCGGCCTGTGGGCCCGCACCGATGCCGAGCGCGGCGTGCACAAGGCCCCGGCCAACCTCGCCGTCCGCGGCGCCGTCGGCGTCACCCAGACCCTGTCGCGGGCCGAGCAGGACGTGCTCAACCCCGCCGGCGTCAACTGCATCCGCTTCTTCACCCGCGAAGGGGTGCGGGTCTGGGGCGCCCGGACGGTGGCGGAGAGCTCCAGCAACTGGTGCTACGTCAATGTCCGCCGGCTGTTCTGCATGATCGAGGAGTCGATTGCCGAAGCCACCCGCTGGGTGGTGTTCGAGCCGAACGACCGCCCGCTGTGGAAGGACATCGAGCGCGATGTCAGCCGCTTCCTGATGCTGCTGTACCGCCAGGGCGCGCTGACCGGCGCGTCGCCCGAGGAGGCATTCTTCGTCAAATGCGACGAGGAGACCAACCCGCCCGAGGTCGTCGACGCCGGGCAGGTGGTGACGCTGATCGGCGTGGCGCCCTCGAAGCCGGCCGAATTCGTCGTCTTCCGCATCGGCCAGAGCCAGGCCGGAACCACGGTGGACGCGGCCTGACCGCAACTCTTTTCGGAGCTGATTCATGCCTGACGACCAGACCAAGGGGCAGCCCCGCATCGGGGCGCTGACCGACCCCTACCGCAACTACAACTTCCTGCTCCGGATCCAGGGGATCACGGAGGCCCGCTTCACCGAATGCCGCGGGCTGGCGGTCCAGGTCGAGCCGATCCGCTATCGCGAGTCGGGCGCCGGCCAGGTGGTGCGCGCCATGACCGGGCAGCTCACCTACGCCAACCTGACCCTGTGCTACGGGCTGACATCCTCGCTCGACCTGTGGAACTGGATGATGGCCTCGGCGCGCGGGACCGTCTCGCGGCTGCAGGCCTCGGTGGTCATGCTCGACAGCAGCGGTACCGCCGAGGGCATGCGCTGGGACCTGACCAACGCCTGGCCGTGCGCCTGGCGCGGCGCGCCGCTCGACGCGATGGGCCGCACCGTGGCGATCGAGGAGATGGAGCTCGCCTACGACACGCTGGAGCGGCGGTGAGGTGATGCCGGTCCTGCGCCCCCTCACGGTCCTGGCCGACGCCGCCCGACGGGCGCTGCGGATCGCCGCGCTGATCCTGGGCCGGATCGGCCCGGCCCGGCGGCGCCGCGCCGCCGAGGATCGGGTGCTGGCGGCCCTGGCCGAGAGGTTCCCGGACGCGCCGGAGCATTGGCTGCGCTTCATCGCCGAGCGCGCGCCGGCCCTGGCCGG